>JAGQJJ010000156.1 GCA_020430675.1 Myxococcales bacterium | reverse complement strand
CCGTCGCTCTTGCAGGTGGAGGGTCCGTTGCCCTCAAACGTGCCTTCGATCTGCCCGATCGGATTCAGCCGGCCCCGGTAGCGCAGCAGAATCGTGCCCACGCCGGTCACTTCGCGCGTCTGGAACTCGGCGATGAGGCCCAGGATGCGCCCTTGTTCGAAGTGGAACTCGCCGCCGGCGATCAGCGGTGGATCGGGCGCCGCGAGGCAGGCGCCGCCGCCTTCGACGCCGCAGTTCGGGTGCTGGCCCGGCTCGCCCTCGGCGCCGTGGCCCTGTACCACGCGGAACCGGGCGCTCTCCAGGTCGAAGTCGCTCAGGTTGAAGCGCTCGTCCTCGCAGTCATACAGCCGCCCGTGGCCGCTGATGCGCCAGACGCCAGCGACGTTGGCGTCATCGACCGCGGCGTCGACCCGGCGATAGCCCGCGTCATCGTCTTCGTCGTCGGGCACCCATTCGCAGCCGAGCAGAGCGATGAGGCCAAAGCAGAGCAGGTTTTGCGCTTTCATGGCTCAGAACATGACCCCCACGCCGGCCTGGATCGACTGCGGCACCTTGTCGTCATGCAGCTCGACGAAGGTCACGTCGTAGTCGACGGTGAACGCCACGCGCAGCGTATAGGTGCGGAACAAGAGCACGCCGAGGCGGGCGTAGGCGCCGGGGCCCCAGGCGCTCTTTTCGACCTGCTCGGTGCCGACCAGCCGCACCGCCTTGCCGATCGAGACCTGCCGGTTGCGCACCTCGTCGGCGAAGCGCAGGCCGCCGCCGAGGCCGATGAACGGCGCAAAGTCGGTGCGGGTGAGGATGTAATGCGCGGCCACGTCGAGGTGGCCGACGCGGTAGTACTCCTCGCCGTCGACGTCGGTGCTCATGCGGAAGGCCACGCGCGGTTCGATGGCAAAGTCGCGCGCTTCGTACCAGTAGCCCAGGTCGAAGAGCACCCCGAAGCCGGCGTGCAGGCTGTCGCCGAAGGGCACCATGCCGCCCACGCGCAGGCTCGGGCCGCTATGGCCCTCGCGGCGGCGGTCGGGCGCGACCTCGGCGGCGGTGATCGTGCCGAGCGCGGCGGTGTCTTCGACCGATCGCCCCTCGACGATGGCCTCGGCCATGCGCGTGGCCACCGCTTCGAGGTCTTCGATGCGGTCGACGCTCATGCGCTGGTTGCTCAGCATGCTGCCATGGGTCACGTCAACCGCGCTGAGGCTGACGATCAGCTTGTCGCCGAGGCGCGCCATGCGGCCGAAGACGGCAACCGCGGCGCCGGCCTGCTGTCCGGCCTTGCGCGCGCAGGGCGTGTCGTCGCAGACGGCGCCCGACGAGACGAAGGTGGCCCCGTTGCGAGCTGACAGCTCGGTCGTCAGCAGCTCGCGGAAAGTCTCGCCCACGTCGGCTTCGACCCCGCGGGATGGCATCGGCAGCACCGTCCACGCATCGCCGGCAAGCGCCGGTGTGGCGCAGAGCGCGGTGAGCATCGTGCAGACAATGATCGGGCGCATCGCGCACCTCCTGGCGCCGTCTGGCGCCCCTTCGATCAGCGAGTTTTTTCCTCGGCGGCCACTCGGGCGCGGGCCTGCCGGCAGAAGGCTGACCAGCGCCGCGAGATGGTCGAGGCGTCGACCCCCAGCGCAGCGGCGGCCTCTCTCTGCGAGGCGCCCTCCCAGATCAGCAAGCGCACCAGCGCCCGGGTCTCGGGCGGCGCGTCGGCCAGCAGTTCATGGGCCAGCACCCGACGATCCGGGTCGACCCGCGGCGCGGGCAGCGACGGGGTCTCGGGCGCGCGGCGCCGGGCCTCGCGTCGCCGCCGGGCCATGTTCATCACGTTGAGCAGCACGCCGAGCAGATAGGCCTCGGGGGTGCCCCGGTCGGCCAGATGCGGGCGGTGGCCGGGCTCCATCAAGCGGCGCAGCGTCTCGTGCACGATGTCATCGACCTCGGCCGCCGAGACGCCGTAGCGCCGGCAGACCGCCGCCACACCGCGGGTCAGGCCCGCTCGATGCCGCCGGACGAAGTGCTGCGGGCCCAGGATCGGGTGGTTGACCTGCAAGAGCACCAGATCGACCTCGAACCAGGGCGACAGCGCGCGCAGCAAGAGGCCCGTTCCGCTCAGCGGCCGCATGGCAGGCCTCCGCGGCTGGCGGCGCGCAGCAGCTCGCCGCGGCGTCGGCGGAAATAGCGGATGCGGGTATGCGCCGCTTCGAATGACACCCCGAAGCGGCTCAGCACCGACATATAGGTCGGATCGAAGGCCAGCGTGGCGTCGAGCCCGGGCGCCGGCATCAGCAGCGCGCCGGCGAAGACGTCGGCCTGCCACTCGGCGTCGCACCAGATGCCATGCCGCGCGGCCTCGCGGCCGGCCATCATCTGGCGCAGCGGCAGGCGGGCCAGGCGGCGCAGCACCGGCAGATGCAGCAGCGCGTGGCCCAGTTCGTGGCAAAGCGAGAAGCGCGCTCGGGGCGCCTCGCGCTCCAGGGCCGAATAGGTCGACGGGTCGAGCGCGACGACCAGTCGCCCGGCGTCGGGGCTGAACAGCGTCACCGCTTCGATGCCCGGCGGCAGCGGGTTCACCGCAGGTTCCACCGGCACCGGCCAGCGCGCGGTGAGGGCGTCGAGGCGCTCGAAGATGGCCAGCGCCGGGAAGGCGCAGTGCGCGCCTTGCGACCAGCGGGCGCGCATGACAGCGGCGTTGCGCTCCAATTCGGCGTAGCTGCGCCCGCGATCGGCGGGCAGGCCGGGGCGGCGGCGTGCCCGCGGCGCGGCGTGGGGCAAAGGCTCGGCGACCCTCATCGGCCGCGCTCGTCGCCGCGCACGATGTGCAGGATGGTGCGCAGGTCGCGCTCCGACAGGTCGCCCCAGCCGCGCATCAGCGCCGCGCCCACCTCGGAGCGCAGCGGATCGCCGGGCCGAGCGGCCAGCTCGAAGGCGCCGCGCTCGGCCGCCGCCAAGGCAAAGAGCGGCTCGGGGTCGGACCCGAGGTACTCGGCAGCGGCGCGGATCTTGTCGGTCGTCAGCGGCGCGCGCAGGCTGCGCTCGACGTCGGAGATGTAGGGCACCGACACCCCGAGGTGCCGCGCCAGCGCGCCCATCGTCGCGCCGCGTTCGGTGCGCAGGGCGCGGAGTCGTTCGCCGAACCGCTCAGCCATCATCGCCCTCCCGATCATTCGATTCACTGTTTAGCCGAGCGGCTGAATGGTGACAACCTTTTTGTCGGTGAAAGCGCGGTCGCCACTCGTGGGCGCAGCGTCGACACAAGGCGCCGATCACGCGCACACCGCGTTCGGGCGGCCCGGGTGAGGGCAGGGGCGCGCCATCGGCCGCGGCGCGCAGGCGGATGAACCGCTCGATGATCAGCTCGACGCGCGATGATCGACAGCGGGGGCAGCGCAGCACAGGATCCTCCGGGGCCGGGTCGCCGCAGCGACGCCTCTGCCCCCCTATGCGCATGACCCCCGAAAATCTTGCATCGCAGGCGTCGCATCAGAACTGCACCACGGCGCCCATCAGCCAGCCCGCGCCCGAGGGGTCGAACGCGCCGAGGTTGATGCCGCCGTCGCGCCACTCGCTGAAGAAGGCCTGGTCGTAGAAGGCTTCGAGCGAGAAGCCGATGCCGAAGTCATCGCCCAGCTCGGCGAGCCCTTCCAGCAGCGAGGCGTGCAGCGGGAAGAACTCGAGGCCGGCGCCGGCGCGCGCGCCGAACTGCCAGTCGTCGACCTCGGGCGAGCCGGATTGGCCCTCGAAGCGCATCGAGTACCAATGCAGCGTCGGGCCGAGGCGGCCGAACGCCTGAAGGTAGGGCAGCAACCTGGCGCGGCCGACGGTGTGGAGGCCGACCGAGGTGTCTTGAAAGCGGGTCGAGATGTTGTCGTAGACGGTGCTGTTGTCGCCGCCGCCCTGCACCGAGGCGCCGATCGAGAGCCAGGGCAGCAGGGCGAAGTCGAGGCCGATCTCGGTCGCCGCGCGGTAGCGGCCGTCGGCGATGGCGTCGTAGCTGTCGTCGATGAAGAAGTGCATGCCGCCGCGGGCCGAGATGCGCCAGCGGGCGGGCGTGTCGCCGCGGGGTCTTGGGGCCTCGGCGGCGGCCGGGGCCTCGGGCGTCGCTGGCGCTTCAACCGGAGCGGGCGCAGGTTCTTCGACCACGGCCGGCGCTTCAACCGGCGCGGGCGCAGGCGTCTCGACCGCGGCCGGCGTGTCGGCGGGCGCAGCCGCTTCGGCGGGCGCAGCCGCTTCGGCGGGCGCAGCCGCTTCGGCGGGCGGATCGGGCAGCTCGGCGGCGGCCAGCGCCGGCAAGAGCAAGGTGGCCAGCAAGGTGAGGGCGCGGCTCATCGGTCGAGCACTCCTTCGAGCAACAGGCCGTGCCGCACGATGGGCGTGGCCTCGTCGAGATCGGTCACCGGCAGGACGGCCACGTCGATCGTGTCGCCCGGCTCGCTCAGCACCAGCCGCCCGGCCTCGGGCACCAGCAGCAGCCGCGATTCGTAGCCGACGAGCACCTCGGTCGAGGTCGCCGTCAGCGTGTCGGCGTCGAGCGAGATGACCGCGGCGTCGGCCAGCCGCAGGTAGATGCGCGCGCCGGTCGGGTCGATGAGCACGTCGAGCAGGTCGGCGCTCAGGTCGAGGGGCGTGGCGGTGCGGGCGTCGAAGTCGAGCACCGTGAGCTGCTGGTTGCTGGTGCGGGCCAGCGCCATGCGGCGGCCGGGCAGCGGGTCGAGCGCGGCGATCGCGCCGCCGAGCACCAGCGGCGTCAGCGCGCGGCCCCGGCGCTCTTCGATGCGGTCGAGGTCGGCGAAGACCACGCCCGCGCTGCCGGTGCGCCAGAGCAGCGCGAAGTGGCCGATGGCCGCTTCGTCGTCGGGCCGCGGCGCTTCAAAAGCCAGAATGTGCTGCACCGGCAGCTCGGCGCTGACCGCGAGCCGCGCGCCGGTGACGGGATCGATGATCGACAGGCCGGGCAGTGAGGGCTCGACGGCAAAGACCCGGGTGCCTTCGGCGAGCGCGACCGCGACCTCATCCGAGGGGCGCTGCCCGCCGGGCAATTGGTTGAGATAGGGCTTCGGCACCTCATCGGCCGGTGACGCCTCGGGGAAGCTCAGCGCGAAGATGTCGTCGGCGGCGTCGGCGCGCACGAAGGCGGTATAGGCCCCGTCGACCTCGCCGACGACCACCTGTCGCGGCTGCACGGTGCGCGTGTCGGTGGCCAGCGTCAGGTGCACGACCACCTCGCGGGCCTCGGGGGCGAGCAGGTCGAAGACGGCCATATAGCGGTCGGCCAGGGCCCAGACCAGTTGCCGCTCGGCGCCGGCCACCGAGGCGCGCGGACCGACGACGATGGCCCGCGGCCGGTCGCCGAACGACCGCAAGGTGCGCTCGACATGCGTGCCGCGGTCCAGATCGAGCAGCGCGATCTGGTTCGGGTTGGCGATCGGCGCGCTCAGCGCGCCGCCCGCGCCCAGCGACAGCACGACGCGGTCGCCCTCGGGCGCAAACCACGCCTCGCCGTAGGTGCCGGTCAGCGCAAAGCGCGGTCCCAGCTCGACGCGGTTGGCCTCAAACCGCACCCATTGCGCGCCGGGGCCGTCGTCGATGATGAGCAGGCCATCGCCCGCTGGCGAGACAAACGCCTGCACCGGCTCGGCGGGCAGGGCGAGGCGCGACTGCACCATCGTCGCCGGCTGCAAGGTGGCCAGCGCGTGCTGCCCGCGCAGCAGCCAGGCGGCGTGATGGGCCAGCGCGTAGCCCGCCGATGGGTCGAGCGGGCGCTCGAACGTCGCCGAGCGGTCGCAGGCCGATGTGACGGCGAGGGTCAGAACCCAGGCCAGGATCGGTGCCGGTCTCATTCAATCCTCCCGTTGAGCGTGTAGCCGCTCACCGTCTCGACCCGCCCCTCGCCATCGAGCGGGATGAAGCTGATGCGCCCCTCGGGGTGCGTCTGGGTCACAAAGGCGCGCTCGACGGCCGGCAGCAGGCCGGCGGCCTCGGGCGTCGAGCCGAGCGGGCGGTCGCGCACGTCGAAGGCGGCCAGGTCGATGCGCTGCACCGAGGCCACGCGGCGCGCCGGGTCGGCCAGCAAAACCATCGCCAGCGGGCGATCGGGCGCAAAGACGAGGCCGAAGGGCTCGGCGGGCGTGGTCTGCAACTTGACGAAGCCGGTGCGCAGGTCGACCAGCGAGTAGCCGTCGCTGCGCGCGATCAGGTCCGCTTCGGTGGGCGCCGCCGCCGGATCGCCCTCGGCCTTGTCGTGCAGCACAAACGCCACGCCGCCCGATGGATCGAGCGCCACGCCGCGCACGCCTTTGCGCAACGGCAGGTCGACCAGCGCCTCGGTGGTCAGGTCGAGCAGCGTCAGCCGCGGCGGCGCGCCGGCGACGGTGGTGTAGAGCACCGCCACCTCTCCAGCGGCGTCGGCCACCGCGGCGCCGACCTGCCGGCCGGCGAGGTCGACGAAGCGGATCGTCTCGGGATCGGCGGCCGCGGTGTCCATCGGCACCAACGCGAGCTGGCCGATCGAGCGCAGCACCGCCAGCGCGGTGCGGCCATCGGGCAGCAGATCGAGGTCGGTGGGCACCGCGCCGAGCGGCACGAAGCGCGGCACGCCTTCGGCCAGTTCAACCAGCGTCACGCCCGGCTCGCCCGGGCCGCGGCTGGCGGCGAAGGCGCCGTCGGGGCTGAGGATGACCTCGCGATCGGCCTGCCGGAACACATCGGGCGCCACCGGCACGGTGCGCGCGGCCGTCGGTCCGTCGAGCGCGGCGGGATCGATGACCGAGACGCCGTCTTCGGTGACCACCAGCGCGATGCGGCCATCGGCGGTGAAGCCCACGCGGCGCGGGCGGAAGCCGACGGCGACGGGCGAGACCGCGCCGCCGGCCAGATCGACGACGGCCACGTCCTGCACCGCCGAGCCGTCCTCGCCGGGCAGCGCGCGGCTCAGGTCGAACCAGCAGAAGGCAAAGCGGCCGGCGGGGTCGAGCGTGAGCGCGTTGAAGTGGTAGGGCAGCGCGATGAGGCGAACGCTGTCGCCGGTGTCTTCGGCGGTGACGATGGCCAGCTCGTCGCTGGTGTGGTTGAGCACGACGACCGTGTCTTCGCCGGGCACGGCGTACAGCTCGGTGGGCTCGTCGCCGACCTCGATGACGCCGATGGCCAGGGTCTCGGCGTGAATGCGCACCACGCTGTCGGTCTGCGGGCTGGCGACAAAGACCTGGGCCCGGCCGGCGGCGGGGCGGCCGTATTGCACGAAGTCGACCTCTTCTTCGCGCGGGCCGGCGTCGGCGCCATCGGGCGGCGGCAGGGCGTCGGTGCCCTGGAAGATGCACTGGCCGCCGAAGCACACATAGCCGTCGGCGCAGTCATCGTCGAAGGCGCAGGCTTCAGCGCGGGCACCGGGTTCCTGCGGACCCTCGCCCGCGCCCCCGTCGCGGAAGTTCGACGGCTCCTCATCGGCGCCGGCCGCGCCCGCGTCTTCGGCCGCAGCGCCGCAGGCGGCGAGCGCGAAGCCCAGCGCGAGCAGGCCAAGCTGTGCGCGCAGCGTCATTCGATCCTCCCGTTGAGGGCAAAGCCGCTCACCGTCTCGACGCGCCCATCGGCCTCATCGAGCGGGATGAAGCTGATGCGGCCCTCGGGGTGCGTCTGGGTCACGAAGGCGCGCTCGACGGCCGGCAGCAGCCCGTCGGCCTCGGGCGGCGTGCCCAGCTCGAAGGTGCGCACCGCAAAGCCGGCCAGGTCGATGCGCTGCACCTCGGCGACGCGCGCGGCGGGGTCCGAGAGCAGCACAAAAGCGATGGGCCGGTCGGGCGCAAAGATCAGGCCCTGCGGCGGCGCCGGCGTGCTCTGCAGCTTGGCAAACGCGGTGCGCAGGTTGAGCAGCGTATAGCCGGGGCGCGCCGCGAGCAGCGGGTCGAGCGGCGGACCCGGCGGTGGGCCGGCGCCGGCGTCGTCGATGGGCCGCGCGTCT
>JAGQJJ010000155.1 GCA_020430675.1 Myxococcales bacterium | reverse complement strand
CTTGCAGGCGGTCGACGACGGTCTGGTTGAAGTTGCCCACCAGCGTCTGCCCGTCGATCTGCAGGCCGGCCAGGTTCAGGCCCAGGAAGCTGAGCGCGGTGTCCTGCCCGTCGCCATGCGCCGAGGTGGGGTGATCGCCATGGCGCATCGCGTCCATCGCCACCACGGCAAAGCCCGCCGGGCAGTAGAGCTCGGCAAGCCGCGCCGCTTGATAGCGGCCGGCGCCCAGCCCGTGACCCACAAAGATGGTCGGCCAGGGCCCCTGCCCTTCGCGCGGCAGCCAGGTGCTCACCGGCAGCGTCCACGGCGCCTTCGGAGCCGGCGTCAGGATCGCCTTGCCGTCGCGATAGTCCCAGGCCTCGAACTGACCCTCGCACTGCCGCCAGTTCTCGGCGTCCTCGCACTCGCGGTCGCCGTCCCAGTCATAGGCCCGCTCGCGAATATCGGCGGCGACGGCCGCCATCACGTCGGTCTCGCGATGCGTGGTGAAGACCGCCATCGCGCTGATCTGCTCGGGCAGCAGGTCAGCAGCGTCGAGCACCTCGGCGTAGCGCGGCGCCATGCGCGCCAGCCGCGGGTCTTCGACGCCTTCGGCCAGCAGGCCCCGCATCGTCGGACCCGGCGCGATGCAATCACCCGCGGCGTCGTGCAGTTCGGTGGTCGCCACCAACGCATGGCGCGTGCCGACCCGCATCGGGCGCAGCGGCTGCACGATGATGGCCCGGTCGCCCTCGCTGCGCCGCACCACATACGGCACATGCGTCGGCGGCGTGGTGCTCAGGTCGAGCAGCATCAGCGCGTTGCTGTCGACCGACGCCGCGGCGTCGGCGGGCACCTCGCCGATGGGATCGCTGAAGCGCATCACGATCGCGCCGTAGGTGGCAAAGCCCGACAGGCCATCAAGATCCGCGAAGATCGTCGCCAGCAGGCGCGGCACATTGGCCATCCACGGGAACTGCTCGGGATCGATGGCGAGGCGCACGCCCGTGGGGCTGTCGTCGGCGTCCATCGTCAGCAGGTCGTCGGGGAAGAGCTGCAACGTCGACGACTCGAACGGCGCGTAGAGGTGCGTCGTGCCGCCCTCGCAGAACGGCACGCCCAACGCGGCGTCGGGCACGCGCATATCCGGCGCGGGACGCATCGCATCGACGACCGCGGCGTCGGCCTGCATGTCAGCCATCGGGTCGGCCGATGGCTCGGCGCTGTCGCCATCATCACAGCCAATGGCGGCGAGGCCGCCGCACAGCGCGACCAGGGCCGCGCGACGAAGGAGTTCGACTGAAGGGTGGGCTCGCATGGCGGCAATCTGGCAAAAGCGGTCATGTTGACGCAAGCGCAACCCGTCAGCGCCGCCCGCCTGCGCCGCGGCTTTGCCATCGCCGGCGCCCGGCTCGCTCGACTTGTCGGACGACCGGCGCTAAGGTGCGCGGCGATTCTCTCGCTTGGAGTGCTTGCGTGCGCACCCTCGTCGCCAGTTGGGCCCTGCTGGGCGTGCTGGTCTTGCTGGGGCAGGCGTTGTGGCGCTTGACGCCCATCGCGCTTGAGCCCATCTCGACGGGCACGCTGACCGGCGGCCAGTGGGCGCTGATGATCGCCTGGGTGCTGATCAGCATCTACAGCGAGGGCTATCGCGGCTTTCACCTGCGCTTCTCGCCGCGCACCGCCGCCCGTGCGCTTTATGTCGCCGACCACCCCACCCTGGCGCGGGTGCTGCTCGCGCCGGCCTTCTGCCTGGGCCTCTTCGGCGCCACGCGCAAGGTGCTCATCGTCGCGTGGGGGTTCCCGGTCATCATCCTCGGGCTGGTTCTGCTGGTGCGCACGCTCTCGCAACCCTGGCGCGGCATCATCGATGCCGGGGTTGTCATCGGGCTCGGGCTGGGCGTGTTGAGCCTGTTGTGGTTCTTCGCCCGGGGGCTCGCGGGACACGCGCCTCCGGTTGATCCCCAGGTGCCGGCGGGCTGACCTTGGCCCGAACGGCGAACCCGTGGTAGAGGGTGCCGATGATCGAACAGGGGGGTCACAAACCGGTGCTGCGCGCCTTCGCCCGGCTCGGCCTCGCGGCCGCGCTGCTGCTGCCCGCGATGGGTCACGCCCAGGGGGACGCCGATGCGCCGGCCGCGGCGCCGACCGAGGCGCCGCCGCTCTCGGACGCCGAGATCGACGTGCTCAAGGAGATGGCCGCCGAGGCGCTGCGCACCGACGCCTTCGAAACGGCGCTGGGCACCTACCGCCAACTCGCCGAGGGCCTCGCCGGCCAGCCTGAGCGCCACGCCGAGCGCATCACCGCCCTGTTCCTGGCCGCCGTCTGCCTCGAGAACCTGGGCCGGCTGCCCGAAGCCGCCGACGCGCTGCGCGGTTTGCTGCTGGAGAGCCCGCCGCAGAGCGTCGAAGCCCGGGCGCGCGACCGGCTGGCGGCCATCGAGCCGCTCTTGCCCATCCCGGTGAACTTTGTCTGCGACGACCAGGGCGTGATGATCACCATCGAGGCGCTCGGTCCGCCGGCGACGCCTTGCGAGAACGCCGTTCCGCTGACGCCCGGCACCTACCGCGCGCGCGCTGAAGCGCCTGACGGGCGGGCGACGACGCTGACGGTCAACGTCACGCCGGGCATGGCCGAAGACGCGGTCGTGCTGCTGCCGCCGCCCATCGGCGCCAGCCCCGAGATGCTCGCCCGCGACAAGCCGCCGCCGCCCCCGCCGCCGCCGACGCGGTTGCATCTGCTGGAATGGGGCCTGACCGCGGGCGCCGTGGGCTGCTTCGTGGCCGGCGGCGTGCTCAACGCCGCCGCGCGCGATGACATCGCCACCGCCGACGACGCCTATCAGCGTTACCTCGATGCCATCGGCCTGATCGATCGCGACACCGCGGCGAGCGCCCGGCGCGAGACCGAAGCGGCGCGCGACGACGGCGAGCTGAAGTCGTGGATCAGCTACGGGCTCTTCGGCGCCGGCCTCGCGTTGGCCGGCCTGGCCGCCTGGCAATGGTTTGAGGACGATCCGGCCGAGACCGGCGCGGTGCTCACGCCGATCGACCGCGGGGTGGGCTTGACGGGGCGATGGTGACAAACATGATCCAGGCTCGGCACGCAGCCGGGCTGTGCACGCTGCTGCTCGCGCTGAGCGGCTGCGTCGACATCCCGGAGTACGACTTCAAGGATGTCGGCACGGGCATGGTGCTGCCGCCGCGCACCGATCGCAACCCGTCGGCCGAGATGGGTACGCCCGACGCCGGGGCCGACGCGCGCGCCGACCGCGGCTGCGTGCGCGTGCCCGAGGTCTGCAACGGCGAAGACGATGACTGCGATGGCATCGCCGACGAAGACTTCGAGTTCATGACCGACCCCGAGAACTGCGGGCGCTGCAACCGGATCTGCCGCCTCGATCACGCCGAACCCGCCTGCAATAACGGCGCGTGCGCGCTCGGCCCGTGCAATGAAGGCTTCGTCGACGCCAACCACCGGGCTGATGATGGCTGTGAGTATCGCTGCGATACCACCGGCGAAGAACTGTGCAATGGCCTGGACGATGACTGCGATGGCACCGCCGACGAGCTGCTCGACAGCACGCCCACGCCTGGCCTGACCGGCGTATGCACCAACGCGCCGCGCGACTGCGAAGGCGCCTCGGGCTGGGGACCGCCGCAGCTCGACCGCGTGCGGGGCTACGAGGCCGACGAGATCAGCTGCGACGAGCGCGACAACGACTGCGATGGCCGGCTCGATGAGACCCAGCCCGATCTGGGTCAGGCCTGCATGGAAGGCATCGGCGCCTGCCGCGCCCAGGGCCACCGCGTCTGCGGCGAAGCCAACGACCTCGTCTGCGACGCCGTGCCCGGCGCCCCCACCGCCGAAGTCTGCGATGGCATCGACAACGACTGCGACGGCCGCACCGACGAAGACGCGCAAAACTGCGTGGCCTGCGACGGCGTGCGCGGCGGGCCGCCCTGCAATGGCTGCCCGGCCGGCGCGCGCGTGCCCGAGGGCTTCATCTGCACCGCGCCCGGCGAAGCGCTGCTCGGCAGCCCCGACGACGAACCCGACCGCGACCCGCGCGAAGGGCCGCAACACCTCGTCATTCACACGCACACCGTGCTGGTGAAGATGACCGAGGTGACCCAGGCCGAATGGCAGGCGATCATCGGCAACAACCCGGCCTTCTTCGCCCCGCGCGCCGAACCGGACGCGCCCGTCGAGCGCGTCTCGTGGTTCGACGCCGTGGCTTATGCCAACGCGCGCTCGACCGCCGAGGGGCTGCCCGAGTGTTATGCGCTCGCCAACTGCTCCGGCGCGCCCGGCGACTCGCTGGTGCCGCTGCAATGCGGCAGCGTGCGCTTCGAAGGCATCGAATGCCTTGGCTTTCGGCTGCCCACCGAGGCGGAATGGGAGCGCTTCGCGCGCGCCGGCACGGTGACGCGCTACTGGTTCGGCGACGACGGCGCCGGCCTCGCGGCGACCGATTGGACGAACGCCAACTCGGGCGGCACCACCCACCCGGTGGCCAACTTCAGCGCCAACCCCTGGGGCGTCTACGACGTGCACGGCGGCGTCTGGGAATGGGTGCATGACTACTACGCCGAGGGCTACTCCGACGAAGAGCAGGAAGACCCCATCGGCCCCCTCGGCGGTGAGCAGCGCGCCCATCGGGGCGGATCGTTTGGCGACGGGGCGCCGCTCTGCCGCTCGGCGGCGCGGGCAGGGCTCGATCCGTCCATCGTCGAGACCGGGGCGGCTTCCGCCTGGTGCGCACCCTGCCCTGATCCGACGGGTCTGCCTGTGGATCGAGGGATCCGTGGCAATTCACCCCTTCAATCTGACCCGTCAGTCCAGCGGCCCGGCGCCTTCGAGCAGCACCGTCGCGATGGCAACCGCCCCATCATGGCTGAGCGAGACGTGCGCGCGCCAAGGCGCGGCAGCGCGCAGGGCCTCGCTGAGCGCATCGTCGAAGCGCAGGGCCGGGCGGCCCCAGGCGTCCTGGATGACCTCGATACTGCGCAGGTCGATCGCGCGCCACGCGGGCGGCCGGCCGAAGCGGGCGGTGCTCCAGGCCTTGACAAAGGCCTCTTTGGCGGCAAAACGCGCGGCCAGATGGCGCGCGGCATCGCCGGAAGCGCGGCTGGCGGCGGCCTGACGCTCGCCGATGGTGAAGACGCCGGTGGCAAACCGCGAGGCGGCATCGGCGAGTTGTTCACGAAAGGCGGCGACGTCGACGACGTCCACGCCAACGCCCAGGATCATGGCGCGGCGCCGGGCACCAGGCGCCCGGTTTGCGGGCAGAAGCGCGCGTTGGGATCGAGCAGCATCGCCGCCTCTTCTTCCGCCTGCTCGGGCGTGCCATCGGCCGCCGCAAAGCGCCGCGCCGTGCGCTTCGTGTAATAGGGCGCCTCGTCCATCAGCGCCGCGACATGCCGGCGCCAGCCCGCCTCGAGCCGCGCCGCGACACCCGCTTCCCAGGCGACCCGGTCGCGCACCTTGAGCGCGGCGCGGAAAGCCTGCGGGTGCAGCAGCAGCGCGAGCGCGCTGACGTGGCCGAAGCCCAGGCTGGTCACCAGCGCCGCGCGCAGCGGCCCCGCGCGCAGCGACTCATCGCTGAACGCCAGGTGGCGCCATGGCGCCATCGCCGGGTCGACGGTGTCGAGGTTGCGGTTGCCGGGGATGACGCCGTCGGCCAGCGCTTGCAGGGCGCCGTTGATCTGCCACGCCGCCGCGCCGCCCTTGCTATGCCCCGTCAGCGTCTTCTGCGACACCACAAAGAGCGGGTTGCCCGGCGTGCGCCCAAGCGCCGTCTGAATGCGGTGGTGCAGCGCATTTTCGTTCAGGTCATTGGCCAGCGTCGAGGTGTCGTGCTTGTAGACCAGCGCGATGTCATCGGCGGTCAGCCCAAACTTGCGCAGGGCATCACCGAGCGGCGAGTCGGCGCCGCCCATCGCCGCCGCCAGCGCGCCCATGCCCGGCGCGGGGATCGACGTCTGGATGCCATCGCCGAACGAGCCGGCCCAGGCGACCACGCCGTAGACCGGCAGGTTCAGTCGCAGCGCCACATCGCCGCGGGCGAGCAGCACGGTGCCGCCGCCCTGGGCCTCGATGAAGCCGCGGCGGCGCAGGTCATTGCCGCGCGACATCTCGTCGGGCGCAAAGCCCATCGCCGACATCTCTTCGCTGTCGGCGGTCGCGCCCATATCCGAGAAGCCCACTGCGCCCTCGCGGCCCAGGTCGTCGAAGCCGCCGGCGACCACAAAGTCGGCCTTGCCGGCCAGGATCTTGTCGGCGCCCTCTTCGAGCGAGACCGCGGCGGTGGCGCAGGCCCCGACCGGGTGGTTCATCGGGCCGTAGCTGCCGACGTAACCCTGCACCACGTAGGCGGCGACCACGTTGATCAGGGTCTCTTGCAGCACATCGCCCTGGCGCGCTTCGCCGAGCAGGTGATCCTGGTACAGCCGCCGCAGGCTGGCCATGCCGCCGATGCCCGCGCCCTGGGTATTGGCCACGCGGGCCGGGTGCAGGTGACGCAGCAGCTCTTCGGGTTCAACGCCGGCGCCGATGAAGGCGTCGACGGTGGCGATCAGGTTGAAGAGCGCCACCGGATCGACGCGCTCAACCATCTCGGCGGGCACGCCGTAACGCGCCGGGTCGAAGCCTTCGGGCAGCATGCCGGCCACGCGGCGAGCGAGGCGCGCCTGGCGCTGCACCTTGACCTCGGTGCCGGCGCGGCGGGTCACCGTCCAGTGTTCGGCGCGCGGGTCATACGCGACGCGGCTGCCCTCGGGATCGGCCGCGGCGAAGGCTTCGGCCTCTTCGCGCGAGGCGACGCCGAAGGTGAAGTCGCGGTCGAGGTGCACCGTGGCATGCACCGGCAGCGCGGCGGGGTCGAAGCTGGCGCCCTGCATGGTGCGAATTCCAAGCCGCGCCCGCACCTCGGCCTCGTAGCGCGCGGCGATCTCGGCCTCGGCGACCGGCTCGCCCGAGGCGGCATCGACAAAACCAGCGCGCCGGCCGCTCTGCTCATAACGCACCAGGCCGGTCATCCAGGCCAGCTCCAGCACGCCGGCGTCGGACAGCGCGTCGTCGACCTCAAGCGCAAAGCGCGTGCGCGCCGAGCCGCAGGGGCCCACCTCGCCGAAGCCGACAACCACCACCATGCGGCGCACATCGGGGGCGCGGCGCGGCCAGGCGATGGGCTCGGCGAGCTGCGCGCGGGTCGGCCACTCGGGCTGCGGCGCGACGGTCGGCGCCTGGGCCGCCTGCGCGCCCCGAAGCTCATCTTCGACCTTCTGCAGCGCCACGCGACGGCGGGCGGCGGCGACCTCGGTCTCCAGCTCGGCGCGCAGGCCCGAGACCACGGCGCGCACGTCTTCCAGCGCCGCGAAGCCGCCGGTCAGATCAGCGCGCAACGGCGCCTCGGCGGCCAGTCTACGGGCCGTCTCGCCACACAGGCCGGCGAGCAGCCAGCCCATCTCGGCGGCCGAGAAGGTGCGCACGCCCGCCTGCGTCTCGAGGCGCGCGGCGACGGCGTCGTTGGCGTCCATCAGCCCGGTGCCGCGCACCCAGCCGATGCGCGCCGCGCAGATCGTGGTGCCACGGGCCCAGGCGTCGGCCTCGCTGCGCCACTTCTCGACCAGCACCTCCAGCGCGGCTTTGGTCTCGGCGTAGGCCCCGTCGCCGCCAAACGCGCCGTGGTTGGGCGAGAGCGGCAGGACGACATGGCAGCCGGTGCGCGGCCGGCCATGGTCGCGGTAGCGCGCCGCGACGCCGGCGATCAGACGCTCGACACCAAGCAGCATCGCCCGCACGGCGACCAGCGCCCGCGCGTCGAGGCGGTCGAGCGTGGTCAGATCCTTCACCGCGCCAAACGGCAGGATCAGGTCAGGCGCAAACGCGCGCTTGATCACCTTGACCACCGCGCCGGCCTGCTCGGTGCGCTCGGCAAAGAGCCAGTCGATGAGCGCGTCGATGTCGGCGAACGAGGCCATATTGGCCGGCACGA
>JAGQJJ010000154.1 GCA_020430675.1 Myxococcales bacterium | reverse complement strand
TGGCGCCCATCGCCGCCCGCGTCGAGCAGCAGGTCGCCGCGGCGGCCTGATCGCAAACGCGAGAAACGTCAGCGACGCCCGATGGGGTCGTCCGGTGACATCGTTGCGAAAGAATTGCCATTCGGGCAGCGGGTTGACGTGGCACGGCGAGTGCTCGCGGAGTAAGAAACGCTCGGCCGGCCGTCACGTCGCCGGCGTGGCGCCGCGCTGGATCCGGCGCCCAGGGAGGAATTGAATCATGCGATCTCATCTACACCGAACGAGACTTGGGGCTTTCATCGCTCTGGCCGCCCTCACGCTGGCCGCATCGGGATGTGACGGCAGCGGCGGCGGCGCCCTCGACGCTGGCTTCGGTGGCGACGGCGAGGCCATCGACCACCCGATGGTCGGCGCGCTGCGGCTGCAGGAGGACGAGATCGCCGCCGTGCTGCACGACGACGCCACGATCATCCGCCTCGTCCTGCACCCGCTGGGCATGGGCGTGTCGGAGGGCGTGGTCTCGGTGCATGTCGTCGACCTCAGCGACGATTCGACCGCGGCGATGGCCGAGGCGCCCTTCCGCGTCGCCGGAGAGCCGGTGGTCATCGAGTTGCCGGTCAACCCGATCCTGGCGCCCGACGCGCCGCCCGGCGAAGCGGGCCGGTTTGTCATCGAATACGCCGCCTCGGGCGCGGGCGAAGGGCTTTGGGGGCTGCGCTCGCTGTTCTCGGCGCTCAAGCTGGCCGAGGTGCAGCTCCTCGCGGCCGACACCTACCTCGTCGGCGCCACCAACCACGCCCGCGTGCTGGTCCGCGACCCCGAGACCGGCGCACCGGCGGTCGATCGCACGGTCAACGCCTGGCTGAGCGCTGACGACGCCCCGGCCGGCGATCCCATCATCCTGCGCACCGACGCCTTCGGTCAGGTGGCCGTGCCCCTGGCCCCCACCGCGGCGCAGGTCGGCCCGGCCATGCTGCGCCTCGAAGTGCAGGATGAGTCGGCACCGCAGGTCATCGAAGCCGAGGTCGATGTCGTGCAGTCGACCAAGGTGCTGTTGACCACTGACAAGCCGATCTATCAGCCCGGCCAGACGATGCACCTGCGCGCGCTGGCCCTGCAGCGGCCTTCGCGGGCGCCGGCGGCCGATACGCCGGTGGTCTTCGAGGTCTTCGACGGCCGCGGCAACAAGGTCGAGCGCGTGACGACGCGGACCGACGCTTTTGGCATCGCTTCGACGCCCTTCCGCCTTGCCCGCGAGGTCAATATGGGCGCCTATCGCCTGACCGCGACGGTGGGCGACACGGCGGTCGAAAAGACGGTCACGGTCGATCGGTACTCGCTGCCCAAGTTCGACCTGTCGCTCACGCTCGATGCGCCCGCCTACCTGGCCGGCAGCACGCTGCACGGCACGGTGAGCGCGCGTTATTTCTTCGGCGCCGCCGTCGCCCAGGGCACGGTGCGGGTCCAGGGCGCGACGCTCGACGCGGGCCGCACGCTCTTCGCCGAGACCCAGGGCATGACCAACGCCGAGGGCCTCTTTGCCTTCGAGATGCGCCTGCCCGATTACATCGTCGGCCTGCCGCTCGAGCAGGGCGGGGGACTCATCGAGCTGGCGCTTGAAGTCACCGACACCGCCGGCCAGCGCCGCAGCGTCACCCGCACCGTGCGCGTGGCCCGCGCGCCGCTTGATGTCATCGCCGTGCCCGAGAGCGGCGACATCGTGCCCGGCGTGGTCAACCGCATCCGGGTGCGCACCACCGACATCGCCGGCCGGCCGGTCGCCGCCGACCATGTCCTCTCGATCACCGGCGAGCCCGATGTCGAGTTCAGCGCCGGCGAAGATGGCATCGGCGTGGTCGAGATCGCCGTGGCCACGCCGGTGGTCGACGTGCTGCTCGTCAGCACCGACGCTGCCGGCAATCGGGCTGAGAACAGCTTCCGCTGGACGAGCGCCGATCCGGTGCTCGACGGCGCGGTGTTGGTGCGCACCGATCGGGCCCTGTACCGTGTGGGCGACACCGCGGTCATCGAAGTCGAGACCCTCGGCGCCCGCGACGGCGTCTTCCTCGATGTCATCCGCGAGGGCCAGACGGTGCTCACCGAGCAACTCGCGGTTGATGACATGGGCATGGCGCACTACGAGCTGCCGCTGTCGACCGATCACCTCGGCTCGCTTCAGATCGACGCCTACTACCTGGCGCAAGGCAGCTCGCTGCGGCGCGACTCGGCCATCGTTTTTGTCGACTCGGCCAGCGCCCTCGACATTGCGGTGACCGCCGATCGTGACACCTATGCGCCCGGCGAAGAGGCGCGGCTGACCTTCCACGTCACCGACGGCGATGGCATCGGCCAGGTCGCGGCGCTTGGCGTGCAGATCGTCGACGAGGCGGTCTTCTCGCTGATGGAGTTCCGCCCCGGGCTCGAGAAGGTCTACTTCTTGATCGAAGCGGCCCTCGCCGAGCCGCGCTACCAGATCGGCGTGCCCGGGCTGTCGACCATCGCCGCTGATCCCGAGGCGGTTGATGATGACACCCGGCAGGCGGAAGCGGCGATGCTCTTCGCCGCCACCGACGGCGTCGACGCCCACCCGGTCGCCATCAATACCCGCGCCCTGCGCGTCGCCGACGTGCGCGTCCTGGTGCGCCCGCTGGTGCGCGCCCGGACCGACGCCTACGTCTCCGAGCTGCGCGACGCCGCGGCGCGGGGCGAGCTGACCGAAGAGAACTTCGCCGATCGCATCGCCTTCGACGCCGAGCGGCGCGCTGATCCGTGGGGCCAACGCTGGCGGATGGACGTGACGCGATACCTGTTGCGAATCAGTACGATGGGCCCCGACGAGCGCCCCGACTCGGGCGATGAGATCGTCGCCGACTACGACGTGCTCTGCGACATCCTCAACGCCTGCCCGCCCGAAGACTTCTTCGATGGCGAAGAGGGCCCCAACGCGGGCGCGGGCGGCGCGGGCGGCGGCGGTGGCGAAGGGGGAGGCGAAGGCGAAGGTGAGGGCGAGGGCGAGGGCGAGGCCGGTGGCCCGCGCGTGCGGCGCAGCTTCCCCGAGACCCTGCTCGTCGCGCCGTCGATCATCACCGACGCCGATGGCACCGCCTCGCTCTCGGTACCCCTGGCCGACAGCATCACCACCTGGCGCCTGACCGCGATGGGCAACACCGCCAGCGGCCTGCTCGGCTCGACCCAGGCCGGCCTTCGCGTGTTCCAGGACTTCTTCGTCGACCTCGACTTCCCCGCCACGCTGACCCGCGGCGATGCGTTCACCGTGCCGGTCGCGCTGTACAACTACCTCGACGTGCCCCAGCGCGTGCGGCTCGTGGTGCAGGACGCCGACTGGCTGACGTTGCTCGGCCCGGCCGAGCAGGCCATCGACCTCGGCCCCGGCGAGGTGCGCGGTGTCGAGTTGCCGGTGCGCGTGGATCGCGTCGGCCTGCACGAGCTGGTGGTCTTTGCCTATGGCAGCGAGCTGGAAGACGCCGTCGCTCGCACCGTGCTGGTCGAGCCCGACGGCAAAATGGTCGAGACGGTCGAGACGGGCCGCCTCGAAGGCATCGTCCACCATGCCTTCACCGTGCCGGCGAATGCCATCGAAGGCTCGGGCAAGGTGCTGGTCAAGCTGTACCCCGGCCTGATGTCGAGCGTGCTCGAAGGCCTCGACTCGTTGCTGCGCATGCCATCGGGCTGCTTCGAGCAGACCTCGTCAAGCACCTGGCCCAACTCGCTGGTGCTCGAGTACCTGACCGCGACCGAGAGCGGCACGCCCGAGACGGTGCTGACGGCGCAGCAGTATGTGAACACCGGCTACCAGCGCCTCTTGACCTTCGAGGTCAACGGCGGCGGCTTCGAGTGGTTCGGCAACCCACCCGCGCATGAGATCCTCAGCGCCTACGGGCTGCTCGAATTCACCGACATGGCCCGTGTGCGCACCATCGACGAAGCCATGATCGCCCGCACCCGCGCCTGGCTGCTCGGGCGGCAGCAGGCCGATGGCCATTGGGAGCTGACCATGCGTGGCCTCGATGAGACCGGCCTGCTCAGCGATCCCATCACGGTCACGGCGTATATCGCCTTTGCGCTCGCCGCGGCCGGCGAAGACGGGCCGGCCCTGGAGCGGGCCCGCGATTTCCTCGCGCCGCACGTCGACCGCATGGGCACCTATACCCTGGCGCTGACGGCCAATTTCCTGGTCGCGTGGCGGCCGGCTGACATGGGCACACGCCGCGCGGTCGACCGGCTCGCTTCGCTGGTCGAAGCCGCCATCAACGACGATCAGGCCTATTGGGAGACCGACGAGCAGACGACGACCTATGGCTCGGGTGAACCGGCCTGGATCGAGACCACCGCGCTGGCCACCCATGCCCTGCTGGCTTCGGGCACGCACCTCGAAGTCACCGGCCCGGCGCTCGAATGGCTCATCGCTCACAAGTCGCCGAGCGGCGGCTGGGGCTCGACGGCGGGCACCGTCTGGTCGATCAAGTGCCTGCTACGCGCCCTGGAAGCCGGTCGCGACGAAGCGGCCGATGCCATGGTGACCGTGCGCCTCGATGGCATCGAGCGCGGGCGGTTTGCGCTGACGCCCGAGAACAGCGATGTCATGCGCCAGGTCGATGTCTCCGACTGGCTCACCCCCGGCGTCGAGCAGGCGCTCGAGATCGAGCTGGCCGGCACCGGCAACCTGATGTATGGCATCGTCGAGCGTCATCACGTGCCCTGGGCCGGCGGCGCGCCGCCCGAGGGGCCCTTGCACATCGACCTCGAGTACGACCGGACCAACCTCTCGGTCGATGACACCGTCACCGCCCGGGTCACCGTGCGCAACGATGACTTGACGTTCGCCGACATGGTGATGGTCGACCTGGGCCTGCCCCCCGGCTTTGAGGTGGTGCGCGGCGACCTGGAGGCGCTGGTCGCCGACCGTGTCATCAGCCGCTTCGAGGTCACCGAGCGCCAGTTGCTGCTCTACTTCACCGTCATTCGCCCCGAGGCACCGGTGGAGTTCACCTATCGCCTGATCGCCCGCAACCCGATCGAGGCCCAGGCGCCGAGCAGCCGCATCTACAGCTACTACAACCCCGAGGTCGGCAGCGCGACGCCGCCGGTGGACTTCGCGGTGGAGTAGCTCGCCCGGCCGGGGTATGACGGGGCCTCCCGCTGCTTCGGAGGCCCCATGACCTCGCTTCGTCTGCTGCCCGCCCTGCTGCTCGCGCTCGCCTTCGGTCGCGCGGGCGCCGAGAGCTTCCCGCCCGTACGCGCGACCAAAGGCATGGTCGCCGCCGACAACGCAACCGCCTCGGCGGTCGGCGCGCAGATGCTGGTGCAGGGCGGCGACGCGGTCGACGCGGCGGTGGCCACGGCGCTGATGCTGGGCGTTTTGCAGCCCTTTGCTTCCGGCATCGGCGGCGGCGGCTTTGCGGTCGTGCGGCGCGCTGACGGCACCGCGCTGGCGCTCGACTTTCGCGAGGTCGCGCCGGCCGGCGCGTCGCGCGATATGTACCTCGACAAAAAGGGCGAGGTGATCCCCAAAGCCAGCACCCGCGGCCCGCGCGCGGCGGGCGTGCCCGGCGAGGTCGCCGGCCTCTTCGAGTTGCACCGGCGCTACGGCAAGCTGCCCTGGAAGAAGGTGGTCGCGCCGGCGGTGAAGGCCGCTACGGACGGCTTCCCGGCGGGCGAGCTGCTGCATCGGCGCGTCACCGCCGCGCGCGCCGAGCTGGCGGCGAACCCGGCGTTGGCCAAGGACTTCCTCACCGCCGATGGCAAGCCCATCCCCATCGGCGGCACGGTGCGGCGCCCGGCGCTCGGCCGCACCCTGACCGCCATCAGCGAGCGCGGCGCGGCGGGCTTTTACGAGGGCAAGGTCGCCCACGCGATCGGCGATGCCATGAAAAAGGACGGCGGCCTCATCACCGCCGCCGATCTGGCCGCCTACCGCGCCAAAGAGCGCCCGCTGGTGCAGGGCGATGCCTTCGGCTATCACATCCTGTCGATGCCGCCGCCCTCCAGCGGCGGCGCGGTGCTGTTGCAGGTGCTGCGCGTGCTCGATGGCACCGATCTCAAGGCGCTGGGCCATAATAGCAGTCCCTATCTGCACCGGCTGACCGAGGCGCTCAAGCATGCGTTTGCCGACCGGGCCGAGGTGATGGGCGACCCCGATTTCACCCCGGTGCCGCTCGACGCGCTCATCGGCGATGCGACCGTGGCCCGCGTGCGCGCCGCTTTTGACCCGCATACCACGCTGCCGCGCAGCGCTTACGGCGGCAAATACGGCCTGCCCGAAGACGGCGGCACCTCGCATCTTTGCACCCTTGACGCTGAAGGCAACGCGGTGGCGATGACCAGCACGGTCAACACTTCGTTTGGCAGCATGTACGTCGCCGGTGACACCGGCGTGCTGCTCAATGACCAGATGGATGACTTTGTCGCCAAGCCGGGCGTGCCCAACGCCTTCGGGCTGGTCGGGCGCGAGGCCAATACCATCCGCCCGGGCAAGCGCCCGCTGTCGAGCATGACGCCGACCATCGTGCTGCGCGATGGCAAGGTGGTTCTGGTCGTCGGCGCTTCGGGCGGGCCCACCATCATCACCGGCACGCTGCAAGTGCTGCTCAACGTGCTGGTCTTTGGCATGGACGTGCGCAGCGCGGTCGAAGCGCCACGAGTGCATCACCAATGGGTGCCCGAGGTGCTGATGGTCGAGCCGACGCTGGCGACCGACGTGCGCGACGGCTTGCGGCGCCGCGGACACACGATCTACGTCGCCGGGCGCTTCACCGCCGTGCAAGCCATCGTCAACGGACCCAAAGGCATGTCGGCGGCCAGTGATCCCTCGAAGCTGGGTCGACCGGCGGGGGTGGATGAGATCGGCGGGCGCTGATCACTTCTCAGCGGTGCGCAAGTCCGTTGATTCCCAAAGCGCGCCGGACGCGGCGTCGCAGGCAAGGCCGAGAGCGGAGGCGATGCCAAAGCATCGTCGAGCGGCCAAGCCCGCGACCGGACGGGGCGCAGGCCGGTCGCGCAGCGACAGAACGCCGCCAGCGGCGTCGCGGACAAGCGCGACGGGATTAACGGTGCGGCGCACCGCTGTCAGGCAGCGCCCAGCCTTCATCGTCGTACTTCACGAGGATGTCGCGGCCGACGATGTTGGCCTCGATCAGGTACTTGTGACCCGGCTTCAGCTCGACGGTGCGCTTGGACATCTGCACCACCGGGCCGCGCTTGGCGGCGCGCAGGCGGAAGGTGAACTCAAACGGGCCCGCCTGGTTCTCCTGATAGCGCGTCAGCGCGATCGAGAGCGGCTTGAACGCGCCCTTGTCGCCGGGGCGGTACTCAAGGTTGGTGTTCTGGCGCGCCCGAAAGCGCACCTGCGGCGCCGCTTGCGGTGACACGGCGGCCGGGCGCTCGCGCAGGTCTTCGGTGGTGACATCGGCGGCGCCGGCGCGGCACTCGCTCAGGCGCAGGTGGTAATCGCCGCCCGGCTCGAAGCCAAGCTGGCCCAGCTCGCCGGTCGCGCTGCCGTCGAGCGCCAGGACGGGGTAGGACCAGCCGGGCGCGTATTGAATGGTCTGGGGGTCGGTGGTGGCGCCCGCGGCCACCTTCAACGCCAGCTCACCGATCTTGAGGGCGAGCTCTTGGGGGCAGGCGTTTTCGACCCGCACGGTCAGCGGGTCGAGGGGCTTTTCTTCTTTCTTGGAGCCGGCCAGGGCGGGAGGCACCATCGCAAAGGTGCAGAAACCGGCCAGAATCATGCGCTGGATGCGCTGCATATCGCCTCCGTCGAGGGTTCGGGTCGAAAAAACGACGCCGGAGTATAGGGCACGGGCGCCGGCTGGCGAAAGGGGGTGACAAACTTCAAACGGGCTTGAGCCGATCGCTCATTCCGTTCGGTGGGCGGTTCGTGGGTCGCTTTTGTGGGAGGGGCACGGCGCACGCCGGCCCGACTCACGGGCGTGGGCGAAATTCACCGGGGGCCATACGGGGAGCCACCGAGGGGCGGTGCGCAGGAGGG
>JAGQJJ010000153.1 GCA_020430675.1 Myxococcales bacterium | reverse complement strand
CCCGGGCCTTGCTGTCGGCGCTGCCCGCCCATCACCCGGCGACGCAGTGGATGGCCCGCACCGGTGAGACCGGGGCGCGCGAGGCGCATCTGGTCGATGCCTTTCTGCCGGCGCGCGAGGCCACCTTCACCGCCGACGGCGTGCTGGCGCTGGTCGAAGCGGCCGGGCTCGCTTTTCAGGGCTGGCTCGCGCGCGGACCCTACGAACCCGATGGTCTGTTCCCGCTGGGCCACCCGCTCGGCGAAGCCTTCGCCGCGCTGCCCGACGCGGAGCGATTTGCGGCGATGGCCGCGCTCACGGTGCCGCTGGACCATTGGTTCCTCGCCTGCCGCCGCGACCGCGATCCGGCCCGCTATCAGCTCGACTTTGGCGCGGCCGACCTTCTCGACTGGGTGCCCGGCCGCCGCTTTCCGCCCGCGCCACGGCACCCGCCATTGCCCTATGACCCGCGCGACCCGGTGCAGGAGGCGCTCTATCGCCCCATCGACGGCCAGCGCCGTCTGGGCGAATGCCTCGCCGCCGCCGGCCTCAGCGGCCCGCCGGCCGCAATGCACGACGCCGTGCGCCGCTTCATCGCCCATCTTTGGCGCAAGGACGCGGTGTTCTTGCGCCTGCCTCGCCGGAGCCCCTGATGTCGACCAAGGAACCCACGCCCATCCTCGTGCACCTGCCCTACTCGCCCTGGTCGCAGAAGGCGCGCTGGGCGCTCGACCACCACGCGCTGAGCTACCGCTCGCAGACCTATCTGCCGATGCTGGGCGAACCCTGGCTGCGGGCGAAGACCAAGCGATGGTCGGGGCGGCTGACGATCCCCATCTGGATCGAAGGCGAGAAGGTGGTGATGGACAGCTTCGACATCGCGCGCCGCGCCGACGAGCTGGGCGAGCGCTCGCCGCTGTTCATCGCCGGCCGCGAGGCGGCGATCGACGCCTGGAACACGCGCAGCGAAGCCATGCTCAGCGCCGGCCGCGCGCTGACCACCGACGCCGTCTCGCGCGACGCCGAGGCGCTGATCGAAAACGTGCCCGCGCCCATGCGCCGCGTGCGCCGCGTGGGTGAAGCCGTCGGCCGGGCGGGCGCGCGATACTTGCAAAAGAAGTACGCCTTCAGCCCCGAACAGGCCGCCGCCGACCGCGAGACCCTGCGCGCCGGCTGCGAGGCGCTGCGCAACGCGCTCAAGAAGGAGCGCTACCTCTTCGGCACCTTCAGCTACGCCGACATCACCATGGCGATGGGGCTGACCTTCATCGAACCGCCCGCCCGCGCGCCCATCGGCCCCAAGAGCCGCCCCCACTGGCGCCGCGATGACCTCGCCGAGACCTACCGCGACCTGCTCGACTGGCGCGACGGCCTGCTGGCCGACCACCACCCGAAGTGGCCGGCGGAGGATTGATCGCGATCAGAACAGCCAGATCACGCCTTTGCGCCACAGGGCGAGCAGGTCCATCGACATCGCGATGAGCCAATGGCACACCGCGCCCAGCCAGAACGAGCGGTGGTGCAGGGCAAGGGTGCCGAGGACGAGGCCGGCGAGCACCGCGCCGAGGGTCTCGGGCAGGGGTTTGCCGAGGTGGCCGAGCACGTACGGCATGACCATCAGAAACAGGGCGTTTTTGCCCAGCTCGCGGGCGGTGCCGAGCAGCAGGTAGCCGCGCCAGAAGGCTTCGCCGCTGGCGTAGAAGATGAACGCCGCGGTGGCATAGAGGGCAAAGACCTGGGCGTCGAGGGTGCCATCGACCAATGCCTGCCGGCACCACGGGTACTTGCGGAGGAAGGCGGGCAGCGATGAGGCGTAGACCACAAACGGCAGCACCAACGCGACGAGCAGCAGGTAGAGCCACCACTTCTTGAAGGCGCCGACGAGCGTGTAGCCATAGTCGCGCGGGGTGCGGCCGAGCACGAGGCGGCCGGTGAGCAAGGGCAGCAGCACGCGGCAGAGCACGCTGGCGGCGACGAAGAAGAAATAGGGCAACAGGCCGCGCAGGCCGCCCAGGGGTGGGTTCTCGCCGAACCAGAAGGCGTAGCTGCCACGCCGACCATAGAGCCAGAACACGCCGAGGAAGACGACCATGGTGCCGACGACCACCTTGGTCTCGCGGCTGAGGCGCCACGGGGCCAGGCCGCGGGTGGCCCACAGCGCGCCGAAGAAGACGATGACCCCGCCGAGCACCAACGCGATGACCGTCTCGGAGCGGCCGAGCACGCCCCAATGATGGCGGCGGGCCAGGTACCAGAGCACCGAGGCGCCGATGGTGTAGCAGAGGGTCAGCGCCGCGGTCAGCGGGCTGAAGCGGACGGTGCTCAAGGGCCGATCTGAATCCAGTCGATCTCGGCGCTGGCTTCGGCGTCGGTGTTGTTGCCGTCGGATTTGATGCCGATGGCCTTGATCGCGGGCACGGCCTCGACTCCGAAGGCGCGGCGGTAGTCGGCGACGAGGTCGACGTCGACTTCGATCCAGCGGCCGTCATAGCCCCGCGCGGTGGCGATGGGGATGTACTTCACGTTGTCAAAGCGGTCGGAGGTGATCATCTCACCCACCGGGCGGCTGCTGGCGAAGGCGTAGCCGAGCGTATCGGGCGGGGCGATGAAGCCCTCGCCGTGGTCGAAGAGGATGAAGATGCGCAGGGCGGCGTCTTCGGTGCCCTTCTTGCGCAGGTCGCCCTTGGCTGGCCACTTGAGCACGCGGAACCGGAAGCGCAGGTGCCGGTGGGTCAGGGCGTCAAGCGGGAAGCCGCGCTGCGTGCCGATGGTGGTCGAGTCCTCTTTCTGCGCGGTGCGCAGCACGCCGTCGACCACCCGCCAGGCGTCGGCGTCGCCGCGCTGCTCCTTCCAGCCGTTGGCTTTCATCCAGGTGAGCGCGGGCGTCGACTCGGTGGCGAAGTCAACCCGCCAGACAGGGGCGGGCGCGAGCAGGGCGAGGAGCACGGGCAGGAGGGCCATGGGCGGCACTCTACCGCGCCTGACGGGTCTGGTGGTACTGTCGCGGTCGCGCCAGGGAGGGTTGATGCGGCGACTCGGGGTCGGGGTCAGGCGGAGAGAGCTGGCGTTGGTGGTGCTGCTGCTCGCCGGACCCGCCGCCGCCGAGCCCGGACCGGTGGTGCAGGTGGACGGACCCGACCGGGCGCGGCTGGTCTTTGCGGACGCCGCGCCGGCGACGATGACGGTGCGGGGGCCGGGCGCGCCCATCGTTCAATTTGTCGACGCCGAGGGGCGGCGGGTGGCCCATCTGAGCGGCCTGAAGCCGGGCGCAAAGTATGTCTGGTCGGCCGCCGACGGCAGCGAAGGCCGCTTCCACACACCGCCGCCGGCCGGGCGGGCGTTCACCTTCGTGGCCTATGGCGATTCGCGCACCGACCACCGGGTGCACGCGGCGCTGGCCGAGCGCATCGCGGCGGTGGATCCCGACTTTGTGCTGCACACCGGCGATCTGGTGACCCGCGGCGGCCATGACGCCGAGTGGGCCGCTTTTGTCGAAGCGAGCACGCCCATCCGCAAGGTGGCGGCGCTGTTTGCGGTGCCGGGCAATCACGACCTCGACGGCGGCAAGCTGCCGCAGTTTCGCGCGCACTTCGACCGCCCGCCGGGCCCGGTGTGGCAGGCCTTCACCTGGGGCAACGCGCGTTTTTTGCTGCTCGACTCCGAGGAAGCCGCCAGCGGCGGCGCGCCGGACGCCGAGCAGGCGGACTGGCTGCGCGATGAGGTGGGCCGCGCCAGGCGCGACCCGGCGATCGAGCACATCATCGCGGTGGTGCATCAAGGGCCCTTCAGCAGCCACCCCGAGCGCGCGGGCAATACCGGCCTGCTCACGCTGCTGCCCGAGCTTCACGCGGCGGGGCTCTCGCTGGTGATCAGCGGGCATGACCACTTCTACGAGCGCGGCGAGGCGGCCTTCGGGCTGCCGTATCTGGTGCTGGGCGCGGGCGGCGCGCCGCTCTATCCCACGCTGGGGCCGGGCGATCATGGCGCGTATCGGGCGATCGTGAGCCGCACGGTCTACAGCTTCGCCCGGCTGCGCGTGCGCGGCGCCGAGCTGTCGGGCTGCGCGGTCGATCTGACCGGCGCGCCGTTCGACTGCTTCTCGCTGTAGAATGCTGAGCATGGCCAACCGCATCGTCACCCGCGCCGATCTGGAAGCCGACCTCTTGCGGCTGGGCGAAGGCGATCCCGAGGCGGGCGTCTTCGGCCCCGATTCGATGATGTGGGCCATCGGCCGCGAGTCGGTGGTGCTGCTGGCCGGCGGGCGGGCGGCGCTGCTTCAGATCGCGCACCCCTATGTGGCCGAGGCGGTCGTCGCGCACTCGCAGGTCTTCGATGACCTGGCGCTGCGCTTTCGGCGCACGCTCAGCAAGGTCTATGCGATGACCTTCGGTACGCGCGACGACGCCTTCGGGCTGGCGCGGCAGATCCACACGATGCACAGCGGCGTGCATGGCGCGATGGGCGAGGCGGTGGGCGGCTTTGCGGCCGGGCATCGCTATCACGCCAACACGCCCGACGCGCTGTTGTGGGTGGCGGCGACGCTCTGGGATTCGAGCACCGACATCTTCGGCCGCACGATTCGCCCGCTGGGCGCGGCCGAGATGAACCGCTACTGGCTCGACGCGCGGCGCATGGCCGGCCTGTTCGGGCACGCGCAATCGGCACTGCCGGCGAGCTGGGCTGAGTTCTGCGCCTATCGCGACGCGATGTTCGCCAGCGAGACGCTGGCGGTCGGTGCCGCGGCGCGGCATATCGCGCGGCATATTCTGACCCCGCCCCGGCCGGCGGCGGCGCCGATGTACCGCTGGCTGCGCATGTTCACCGCCGGTCTGCTGCCGCCGCGATTGCGCGAAGCGTTCGAGCTGCCCTTCGGCCCGACCGAGCGCGCGGTCTTTGCCGCCTCGCTGGCGACGCTGCGCCGCACGGTTCGGCATCTGCCGCCTTCGCTGCGCTATACGCCGGCTTACTTGCGGGCACGGCGACGCCTCGACGGGCGCGGGGGCCACGACCCGGTGGCGGCGACACTGCGGCGGCTGTCGCTGACGCTGCTGCAAAAGCCGCGGGCGAGAGGCGCCGATGCTTGAGTCGATGGTGCGCGGCGTCTTCCGTCGCGAGCAGATCCCCGCCCCGGTGCTGTGGGTGATGGCCGCCGATGGCATGGCCACGTGGTATCGCTGGCTGGCCCGCGGGCTGACCGAGCCGCTGGGCGGTCGCGAGGCGGCGCGACGGGTGTTGGCCGAAGCGACCGCGCCGGCCTTCGAGCGGCGCTACGCGGCGCTGCGGGCCCAGCATGCGACGCTGCCCGACGATCCGCGGGCGGTGGCGCTGACGATCAACGCCCTGCACCGCGCGCCGGGCTGGCGGCGGGCGGCGTTTGTGCTCGATGGGGTCGGCGGCGGGCCAAAGACGCTGGCCGAGCGCGCGCGGGGGTGGCGGCTCATCGCGCCCCTCTCGTACCGCCAGCGTTGGGAAGAGGTGACGGTGCATCTGGGCGAGGTGCTGATCGCGTTGACCGAGCGGCTGCCGAAGCTGGGGCTGGCCCGCACCAACGCGGTGCTGGGGCAGATCTGCTACGACGCCGGCGTGCTGGCCGGCGAGCAGGCGAAGCGGCGCTTCGGGCTGCCCGATACGCCCGACTCGGCGATCGAGGTGCTGCGCATGTCGGAGTACCTGTTTCGGGTGAACCCCGAGCACACGGCGACCTCGGACGCGGCGGCGCGCACCGGCTCGATCGAAGGCAACGCCTGCCCCTGGTATGCGCGGCCCGGCTGGGGCGGGCAGCATTGCGGCATCTTCGGGCAGTTTCAGCGCGGGGTCAGCGCGGTGTTCGGGCTGCGCTATCAGCTGGTTGAGACCATCCCGCGGCACGGGGGCAGCACCTGCAAGATCGACCTGACGCCGATCGATGAGCCCCGGCGCCGGGCGAAGGCCAATTAGCGCCCGAAGTCGTGCTCGTTGCAGGCGGTGCGGCAATGGCGCAGGTCACCGCAGGCGATGGGCTGATCGCAGCAGCAGGCCTTGCAAGCGCGCTCTTCGCCGGTGACGAAGCAGGCGCTGTAGTCGCCATTCGGTCCCAGGGTGGACGGCGCCATGGTCGGCGGTTGGTCGGCCAGGGCGGCCCAGTGGTCCGGCGGCAAGGCGTCGCACGCTTCACGGCAGGCGGTGGCGCCGTCGCAGGTGAGGCGGTCGAGGCAGTCGCAGCAATCCTTGCAGTCGGGCGCGCTGGGCGTATGGGCGGTGCAGACCGAGTATTCGTCTTCGACGGCGGCGTCCGGTACGCGCTGGTCGGGCGCCGGTGCTTGATCGGGTGCAGCCGCCATGTCGACGACGGCCATGTCATCCACCGCCGCGTCGGCTTCGGCCTCATCGTCATCGCAGCCGAAAGCGAGCAGGCTCACCGCCAGCGCCCAGGGGCAAAAACGCATCAGCGCAGCGTGGCCCAGATGAGGCCGGCGATGGCCACCAGGGCCAGGGCGGCGAGGCCGATCCAGAGCCCGCGGCCCTCGCCGGGCGAGCGGGCGGCGGGCGGCGGCACGATCGGTTCGAGCACCGCCGGCTCGGGCGCCAGGCCGGCGATCTCGGCGAGCATGTCCTCCGAGATGAGGCGCCCCGGCTCGCTGGGCAGGTCGGGCTCGCCCGGCGGGTGCGTCTGGCCGCCGAGCGCGCGCCGTTTGGCGGTCTCGATGTCGGCCATCATCTCGGTGATGCGCTGCTCGAACAGCGTGCGCATGAACTGCGCAAAGGCCTCGACGCTGACCGGGCCGCCATGCGCTTCGAGCCAGCCATCGAAGGCTTCGACCATGTCTTCAGCGTGCTGGAAGCGATCGGAGGCGTCGCGCGCCATGGCCCGGGCCACCAGCTTGTCGAGCGCGGCGTCAATGTCGGCCCGATGCGCCGAAGGCGGCGGCGCTTCGGCGCGGCGCACCTTCTCCATCGTGGCGAAGTCGCCCTCGTCGTTGAAGGGCTGCACCCCGGTCAACGCTTCGTAGAGCACGGTGCCCAGCGAGAACAGGTCGACGCGGTGGTCGACCGGCAGCCCGCGCACCTGCTCGGGCGCCATATAGCTGATCTTGCCCTTGATCGAGCCGATCTGGCTCTTCACGTCGATGGTGGTCTGGGCGATGCCGAAGTCGATCAGGCGCACCCGGCCGTCGAACCCGATCATGATGTTGCCGGGGCTGACGTCGCGGTTGACGATGTCGAGCGGGCGATCGAACTCATCGCAGAGCGCGTGCGCGTGGGCCAGGCCCGAGGCGACATGGCGCGCGAGGGTGACCGCGAGCGGCACCGGCAGGTTCTCGCCGTCGGTGCGCATGCGCCGCAGCACCGTCGACAGGTCGAAGCCGAACAGGAAGTCCATCACGATATACGGCGTGCCCTTCTCGACGCCGTGTTCGAATGTGCGGACGATGTTCGGGTGTTCGAGCCGCACGCCGACCTTGCCCTCCGAGGCAAACATCTCGCGGTAGATGCGATCCTTGACCAGATTGGGCAGCAGCGTCTTGATGGCCAGCAGGCGCTCGGGCTCGTCGGGGTCAAGGCCGAGGAAGACCCGAGCCATGCCGCCTTTCTTGAGGCTCTTGAACAGCAGATAGCGGCCCACGCGGGCCTGAGTGTCGACCGACATGCCCTCAGTGAGCCTGACCGACGGCCCCCGCGTCAACTCGCTCGCGCGGCGGGCCGCAGACCTTGCCGGCCGCCGCGGGGCGCGGTAGCGTGCGGGTCGATGCGTTGCCTTCTCGCCCTGTCGCTGCTGCTCGCCGCCTCGCCCGCGCTGGCCCAGATGGAGGAGCTCTCGCCCCTCGAAGAGGACGGCGGCGAGACAAGCCCCGAGACCAATGCGCCCGCGCCGGCCCCGGTGCTGCTCGAAGAGTTCGAGGTCGACGAGCGCGACGCGGTGCTCTCGGCGGCGCGCACCAAGACCAACATCCAGGAGGCGCCGGGCATCGTCACGGTCATCACCGCCGACGAGATCCGCGCCCGCGGCCACCGCACCATCAACGATGTGCTG
>JAGQJJ010000152.1 GCA_020430675.1 Myxococcales bacterium | reverse complement strand
GGCGCTGGGCGTTCGCGAGCCCTCGGCGCCGCCGCGCGAGGCGGCCGATCCGTCGTGGATTGGCGAGGCCGACCTGTTCGACATGGAGGACACGGCCCTCGACGCCTGGCTGTTCGGCCCTGAAGACGCCCCGCAGCCTGAGCGCGTCGATGCCGAGCCTGCGCCGCTGGGGGTGGACGACGACCCCGATCTGCTGATCGAGGACGACATCGAGCTCGACGCCGAGCCCTCCAACGACGACGACGCCGAAGGTCCGCTCCAAGAGGCCGACGATGAGGTCATCGACCTCGACCCGGCCTGGATGATCGCGCCGCCGCCGCCGCGTCTGCCGCTCGACTGGATGGCGCGCAACCCCGACGGCGGCGCGCCGATCGTGCACATCCCGGTGGGCGCCGTTGTGGTCATGCCGCAGGCGCAGATCACCGAGGTCGCGGTGCCCGCCGCCGCTCCGCCGCCGGTGCCGGCCGAGGCCGCGCCGCGCAATCTCAAGCCGCCCAAGCCCATTCGCAGCACCAAGCTGCGCGTCGTCAAGCGCCCGTCTTCGCGTCGGTGGCTCTACACCGCCGCCGCCGCCTCGGTCCTCATCGCCGGCGCCGCCGCCGGCCTGCTCGCGGTGCAGACGTGGCGCCTTGAGCAGAGCGATCGCGAGAAGACGCGCCTGACCCGCGTGTCGAGCCGGCTGGCGTTGAAGGTCAGCGAGACCCAGCAGCGCTTCGCGGCGATGACCCGCGAGCTGCGCGGCCTGCCGACCGATCCGCTGGCCACCCCGCCGGCTTATGCCGCCCTCTTCGAAGAGACCGGCGAACCAATGGACGAGTCGCTGCTCGAGCTGGCCTTCCGCGACCTTGAGATGCGCGAGCAGCTTGGCGCCGTGCGTGACGTGCTGGCCAAGGCCGACCAGGGCAAGAACGAAGCGCAGCACCAGAAAGAGGGCCTCGAAGCTCAGGTCGCGGCGCTTGAGTCGCGCATCGCCACCCTCAACGCCGAGCAGGACGCGGTGCACGAGCGCCTCGCCTCGCGCCTCGACCGCAACATCCAGGCGATCGAAACCGCGCTCACCGCGACCGGCGTCGACATCGACTCGGTGCTCGACCCGCGCCTGGGCGGCACGCCGCTGGCCGCGGCCGACGGCGACGAGCCGCCCGCGAGCGGCGTTGGTGGTCCGTTCATCGCCGACGGCACCGCCGACTATGTCAACCCGGTGCCAGGCGAAACCGAGGTCATGAGCGGCTTCGGCCCGCGCGGCCGCGAGCACCACAACGGCATCGACATCCCCGCGCCGCTCGGCACTGCGGTGCTCGCGGTCAGCGAAGGCGTCGTTCAGCATGTGCAGGATCGCCAGGCCTGGGAGAGCCGCCCCAAGTTCATCGACGACGACGGCAAGCGCGCGCGCTCGCACGGCCACCGCGCCGGCATCTACGTCGAGATCAAGCACGACGATGGCCGTATCAGCCGCTACATGCACCTCGGCGCCATCGCCCCGGGCATCGAGCAGGGCGCGCGCGTGCGGCGCGGCCAGGTGCTGGGCAGCGTGGGTCGCACCGGCGTTGAGCACAGCGAGACGCATCTGCACTTCGAGCTACGCGCCGCGCCCGATGGCGACGGCCGCTACGGCGAAGCGCTCGACCCGCAGGCCGCGGTGCACGCCGATGACACCAGCCTGATCGCCGGCACCTCGCTGCTGCACGCTGACCTCGAAGCGATCGCCGAGGCCGCGCCCGACGAGAAGGAACCCGAGAAGGCCCCGGCGCTCCCCGAAGACGAAGACGCCGCCGCCCATCACCTCAACGTGCGCATGGATCGCCTGCAATCGCTCGAAAAGCTGCTGCGCGAGCTGCCGCTGGTCGCGCCGCTCGATGAGTTCACCGTGTCGAGCCCGTTCGGCCGCCGCCGCGATCCGATGAACAACGAGTGGAGCATGCACACCGGCGTCGACATGCCGGGCGAAGAGGGCACCCCGATCCGCGCCACCGCGCCCGGCCGCGTCATCTTCGCCGGCCGCAAGGGCAAATATGGCCTGCTCGTCGAGATCGACCACGGCAACGGCATCACCACGCGCTACGGCCACCTGTCGCGCGCCTTCGTGCGCGAGGGGCACACCGTCAAGTACCGCGAGCGCATCGCCGAGATGGGCAGTTCGGGCCGCAGCACCGCGCCGCATCTCCACTACGAAGTTCGGGTGGACGACAAGCCCCGCGATCCGATGAACTTCATCCAGGCGGGTCGTTACGTCTTCAAGCGCTGACGGCCCCGGCAGATGGCAGGAGGCTCGGATGCAGCGCTGCTTGACCACGGCTTTGGCGGTCGTGGTGCTCTTCGGATTTGGCTGTGATGACCCCGATCTGACGGTCGCGGAGTCGGTCGACGCTTTTGTGCCGCGCCCCGACGGGCCCCGAGCCGACGCGGCGCCCGATGTCGCGATCGCCGATGCCGACCCCGATCTTGCAGTCGACGCCGCGCCCGGGCCCGACGCCGCGCCCCGCCCGGCGCCCGGCACCCCGGTCGAGCTCGCCCTCGATGACCTGATGGCGCCCCCACCCGATGCCATGGGCCGCGCCCGCGCTTTTGTCAGCGAACGCCCCGAAGACCTGGTCGGCGGCCCCACGCCGCTGAGCCGGGTAGGGGACTACGTGCTCGAAAACGAGAAGGTGCGCTTTGTCGTCGAAGCCGGTGATCGGGTCATCGGCCCGTGCCCCTACGGCGGCAATGTCATCGACGCCGACATCCGACGCCCGGCCGGCGAGCCCGGGGAAGACGTGGTCGGCGAGTTGTGCCTCTTCATCAACCTGGGCCAGACGCTCGACCCCGAGCGCTTCGACATCCTCAACGACGGCGCCGACGGCCGTGCCGCGGTGCTGGCCGTCACCGGTCACCCCACGCCGCTCGACTTCGTCAACCTCCGCGGCATCCTCGCCGCCTTCCCGCAAGGCCGCGGCGTGGTGCTCGGCTACGACATCGACGTCGAGCTGCCGCTGACGATCACGCAGTATTACGTGCTGCGCCCCGGCGACACCGGCGTGCGCGTGGCCACCGCAATGCGCAACGACGGCGACACCGCGGTGCACCTGCCGGTCGGCCACCTCATCGACTCCGGCGGCGCGGTCGCCGTCTTCAACCCCCTCGGCCCGAGCGGCGGTTATGGAAGCGGCAACCCCTTCGCCGACATCACCGGCGTGCCTTTGCCCGGCGTGGCCTATGTCGGCGAGCGCGCCGGCCACGCCTACGTGCCGGTGCCGGCCCCGGCGCTCGAAGGCGACTTCCCCACGAGCGGCGCGTTTGTGACCATCTCGGGCGTCTCGGTCTCGCTGATCGGCTCGCGCAACCTGCTGCCGGTGCTGCTGGCCACGCCCCCGCAACTGCCCACGCTCAACGGCCTCTTCCACCTCGCGCCGGGCGATATCGGCCGTGTCGACCACTGGCACTTTGTCGGCGACGGCGACGCCGCGAGCCTCATCGACCCGATGTGGGCGGTGCTCGGCGTGCCGACGACGCCGGTCACCGGCCTCGTGACCACCGCCGGCGTGCCTACGCCCGGCGTCCGCGTCGCCGCCGTCGACGACGAAGGCCGCGCGCTCAACCAGGGCCGCACCGGCGCCGATGGCCGCTACACCATGCGCGTGCCAAGCGGCCGCCACTACACCCTGGTGCCCTGGCGCGAAGGCAGCCCGCCCGCCGCAGGCGACCCGGCGATCGACGTCGCCGATCAGCCCGTCGAGGCGCCTGCCATCGAGCTGCAAGCCACCGCCCGCCTGCGCGTCCGCATCACTCGCCCCGACGGCGCGCCCACGCCCGGCCGCCTCACCGTGCGCTGCGACGGCGCCTGTGCCCAGGTGCCGCAGCCGGTGCAGCGCGACGTGACCTCCGACGGCCCGCTCGGCCAGATCGCCTCGGTCATCTTCACCGGCGTCGACGGCCTCGCCGACGTCGACCTGGCCCCCGGCACCTACCAGCTCACCGTGAGCCGCGGCCCCGAGTGGTCGGTCTGGCCGCCCGACGCGCTCACCACCGGCGGCGAGCCCCTCGAAGTGGCCGCCGGCGACGCGCCCGAGGTCACCGCCGAGATCGCCCGCGTCGTCGACACCGCCGGCGTGCTCACTGGCGACTTCCACGTGCACGCCATCAACTCGCCCGACTCACCCGTCACCCTGGCCGACCGCGTGCGCAGCTTCCTCGGCGAAGGCGTCGACGTGCTCGTCTCAACCGACCACGACGTCATCACCGACTACGGCCCCACCATCGCCGAGTTGGGCGGCGAACAGGAGCTGATCGGCGTGCCCGGCGTCGAGCTGACCACCTTCGATTACGGCCACTACAATTCCTTCCCGTTGCCCCGCGACCCCGAAAGTCGCAACGGCGGCGCCGTCGATTGGGCCGGCGGCCGCGGCTTCGGTTTGCGCCCCGCCGAGATCTTCGCCGCGCTGCAGGCCTTCCCCGGCACCCAGGTCGTGCAGGTCAACCACGCCGACAACGGCTTCTTCCAGCTCGTGCAGGCCGACTTGATGACCGGCGTCACCCTGACCGACCCATCGGTTCTGCGCCTTCCACCGGTCACGCCCGACCCGGTCACCGGCGACACCGGCCTCTGGGACGAAGGCTTCACCGCGATGGAGGTCATGAACGGCCACGGCGTCGGCAATTTCTGGGGCCGCCTGCGCTGGTGGCTGACGCTCGTCGGCCGCGGCTTCACGCCCACCGGCACCGGGGTCAGCGACACGCACAAGCGCCTCACCGCCCAGGCCGGCGGGCCACGCACCTACGTCTTTGTCGGCGAGGCGCACGATACCCCGGCCACGTTCGAGCGCGAGCACTTCGCTCGCATGGTCAACGCCGGCCGCGCCATCGGCTCCAATGGGCCGTTTTTCACCGTCACCGCCCAGGTCGGCGAGCAACGGGCCAGCATCGGCGACACGCTGGCCATCGCGCCCGGCACCCCGGTCGACTTCACGGTCGACATCCAGACCCCGGCGTGGATGCGCATCGAAACCGTCGGCGTCTACAGCAACATCGTTGAACCCCTCGTCAGCGACTCGGCCGAGTACATCGAAGACGCCTTGCCGCCCACGCTCGAAGCGCCGCTCGAAGCGCTGCCCGACGAGATCGCCGCCGAGGGCACGGTGCCCCATTCACGCCACCGCTGGCGGGCGCGCTTCCAGCTCGCCCCCGAGAAGGACAGCTATGTGGTGGTGGTGGTGCGCGGCGGAACCGACCTCTACCCGGTCGTCCTGCGCCGCGGTGTACGCCCGCTCAGCTTCAGCAACCCGCTCTACCTCGACGTCGACGGCGACGGCTACGACCACCCGCCCATCACGCCTGGCATGGCCAAGCGCCGCCCGCCGCTGCCGCCCGCGGTGCCACGGCCGATCGCGCTGCCGGATCTGCATCGCATGCTGCAGGCCGGCCACCCCGAACCCTGATTCGGCGGCGGCTGCGGCCCGAGATCAGCCCGGCTCGAACTCGACCCGATCGATGCCCAGGCGCATCTGGCGCGTATTGGCCCGCCGCTCGATGAGCTGCGCCGATCCGCCGATGCCGAGGGAAGAAAACTGCTTGCGCGCCCGGAAGATGAGCGTGTTCAGCGTCGCGGCGTCGACATCGAGCGCCCGGCAGACCGCGTCGACATAGCGCCACCCGCGCTCGCTGCGCGGCAGCCCCGCGTCGGCGTCGATCGCCCGGGCCAGCTCCAACAGCAGGATGTGATGGCTGCGCGCCGGCACCTCGATCGGCTGCTGGCGATAGACCACCGTCAAGCCGACCTCCTGCTCATCGCCCTCGTCGACCACAAACCGCAGCCGATCGACGGTGCTCAGCGAGAGCGACAGCTCTTCCATGCCCAGGGTGCTGAGCATGCCGGCCTGCTTCTCCAGCGGCGGCAGACCCAGCTCCCAGCGCTGCTCGCCGACCGTGATGGTCTCTTGATCGCGAACCGGCCGCGGATCGCCCTCGATCTCGGCCACCCAGCCGCCCGAGGTGCGATCGGCGAAGATCATCACCTGCGGCTCCTCGTCATCGGGCAAGAGCAGCAGATCGCCGTCGGCCAGCCGCAGGTGTTCCGCGTCCAGATCGCGCGCGATCGCCACCGGCGGCAGGTCATCGCTCAGCCGCCAGCGCTCGTCGGCGAAGGTCAGCTCGCAGCCCGAGGTGAGCTGCACGCGCTCGCCCGGCTTGACCGCCTGCCCGTTGACAAAAGTCCCGTTGCGGCTGCCCAGATCGCGCACGCGCCAGCCGGCGTCTTCCGACCAGGTGACCAGGGCGTGCTCGCCCGAGACCAGTCGGTTCTTCAGTTCGAAGGTGCAGTGCTCGGCGCGCCCGACAAGCGTGCGGGCGGCCAGGGTGAAGCGCTGCGAGAGCATGGGGTGCACAAACGTCGCCACGTCCCGCACTCTATCCGCTGGGCCGAGGCGGGTAAAGTGTGGTCTGTCCTCACGCGAGGGCGTCTCTGTTGCGATCGCGGGCAGCACCGGGCACATTCGAGCCGAGGAGACTCAATGGCCGAAGACGATCGCCTCGCCGCCTGGGCGCGCACGCTCGGGTGGGCGGAAGAGACGCTCGATTCATTGCGCAGCGACGGCGGCACGGGCGCGGCGACGACGTTCGGCCGGGCGATTGAGTTTGCTGAGCGCTATGAAGATCGCGGTGTGATCGGTCGCGGCGGCATGGGTGAGGTTCGCCGGGTCTACGACGCCCTGCTCGACCGCACCGTCGCGATGAAGGTGCTCGGCCTGCCCATCCTCGACAACCCGATCGCGCGCGCCCGCTTCGCGCGCGAGGCGGGCATCACCGCCGGCCTGCAGCACCCCGGCATCGTGCCGGTGCACGATCGCGGCGAGCTGCCCGACGGGCGCCTCTGGTACACGATGCGCGAGGTGCTCGGCCGGACGCTCGCCGACGTCATCGCGGACGTGCACCGCGTCAGCGGCGACCACGCCTGGCGCGACACGCCCGACGGCTGGAACCTGCGGCGCCTCATCGAGACCCTGCTGCGCGTCTGCGAAGCGATGGCCTACGCCCATCGCGAGGGCATCGTGCACCGCGATCTCAAGCCGCAGAACGTCATGGTGGGCGCGTTCGGCGAGGTGCAGGTGATGGACTGGGGCATCGCGCTGAGCCGCGGCGGCGACGATGACCTGCCGGTCAGCGACGAAGGCCCCGAGGCGGCCGAGGCCGACGCGCGGTTCACCCGCATCGGCCAGGTGGTCGGCACGCCGGCCTATATGCCGCCCGAACAGGCCGCCGCCGAGCGCAAGCGCATCGGCCCGGCCAGCGACGTCTACGCGCTCGGCGCCATCCTCTATGAGATCCTCACCGGCCAGCCGCCTTTCATCGGCACCGCCCAGTCGGTCTGGCGCAATACCATCGAGGGCCCGCCGCAGCCTCCGCGGGCGCGGGTGCACCCGAGCCACCCGCCCATGCCCGACGAGCTGCTCGGCATCTGCAGCCGGGCCATGGCGCGCGAGCCCGAGGACCGCTACGCCGATGCCGCGCCGCTTGCCGTCGCGCTGCGCGCCTGGCTCGAAGGCGCGCGCCGCCGTGAGCAGGGCGAGAAGCTGGTCGCCGAGGCCCGCGCGCTGCTGCCCGAAGCCCGCGCGCTGCGCCGCCAGGCCCGGGCCCTGCGCGCCGAAGCCGAGCTCGAGCTGAGCGGCATGCCGCCGCACGCGCCCATCGAAGCGCGGCACACCGCCTGGGCCACCGAAGACGGCGCTGCCGCCCTCGAAAGGCAGGCGGCCCTGACCGAGATCGACTGGGAACAGCGGGTCCGCTCGGCTTTGACCCAGGCGCCCGACCTCGAGACGGCGCACGCCGCGCTCGCTGACCATTACCGCGACCAGCTCGAATTGGCCGAGGCGGCACGCGACGCCGAGCAGTCGGCGCGTTTTGAGGCGCTGCTGCGCATCCACGACCGCGGCCGCCACGCCGCCTTCCTGCAAGGCGACGGCGCGCTGACGCTGCACACCGACCCGCCGGGCGCCACCGTCGCCCTGTCGCGCATCATCGAGGCCCATCGCCGCCT
>JAGQJJ010001532.1 GCA_020430675.1 Myxococcales bacterium | reverse complement strand
GATCTACGACCGCCGCGTCGCCCGCTTCGACGTCGTTCGCCCGCTGCGGGCGATCCACTTCGACGTCCAGGCGAAGCGCGGGCGCCTGCGCGGGCCGCTGGTGGTGATGATCGACCTCACCAACCAGTGCAACATCCACTGCGTCTTCTGCTACCGCGCCGGGCCGAAGGTGCTCCTCGAGCCCGCGGGGCGGGTCCGCCACCGCGACCTCGACGCCTTCGACGGGCTCCTCGACGAGCTCACGGCCATGGGCGTCGCCTCGGTGACCCTGAGCGGCGGCGAGCCGACGATGCACCCGCGCTTCATCGAGGCGGTCGAGCGCGTCAAGGAGCGCGACCTCTCGCTGACGGTGGTGACGAACGGCACCCACCTGACGCAGGCGCAGCTCGAGGAGCTCGCCGCGCGCCTCGATCGCCGGCGCGACAAGGTCGAGCTCAGCCTCCACGCGGCGACCGCGGAGACCTTCGCCGCCCTCACGGGCTCGCGGCGCTACGACCACC
>JAGQJJ010001531.1 GCA_020430675.1 Myxococcales bacterium | reverse complement strand
AGCAGACCGAACCGCGGCCGCAGCTCGTCGCGGTACTTCCAGTTGATCTGGTAGAGGTTCACCGGCAGGTCGCGGTAGCTCGAGAACTCTCCCGCCACCAGCGACGTCACGACCTCCTCCGCGGTCGGCGAGAGGCAGAAGCCCGCCTCCTTGCGGTCGTGGAGCCGGAACATCAGCGGGCCGTAGGTGGCGTCGCGCCCGGTGCGGGCCCACAGGTCGAGCGGTTGGGCGATCGGGAGCAGCACCTCCTGCGCGCCGGCGGCGTCCATCTCGTCGCGCACGATCTGCTCCACCGTCGACAGCACGCGCCGCCCGAGGGGGAGCCAGGAGTAGATGCCGCTGGCGACCCGGCGGATGAACCCCGCGCGCAGCAGCAGGCGGTGGCTGTCGATCTCGGCGTCCGCGGGATCGTCGCGCAGGGTCCGGAGGAACAGGGCCGACATCCGCATCGGCCGGAGGCTACTGCGGGAGCCCGGCCGCGGTCCGACGCATTGACCGGCG
>JAGQJJ010001530.1 GCA_020430675.1 Myxococcales bacterium | reverse complement strand
GCCACCGCGCGCTGCTTGCGGTGCGTCGCGTCGGGCACCCGCAGGTAGACCTGCCAGGCGGCCAGGGCCTCGTCGTCGCGCCCGAGCTCTTCGAGGCAGCGCGCGATGTTGAAGCGGATCTGGGCGACGGAGGGATCGTTGGCCGCCGCCACGATGGGCTCGGCCTCCTGCAGCGCCGTGAGGGCCGCCGCGAAGTCGCCATCGCGGAAGCGCTCGGCCGCCATGTTCACGAGGCCCTGGGCGTCGGCCAGGGTCGAGGCGGCGTGGGCGACGCCCACCAGCAGCGCGAGCGCCAGGCAGGCCTGGCCGAGCGTGCGTCGAATCACGTTAGAACTCCGGTACTTGCAAGCTGGCCGGGGCCTCGGGCTTCGTGGTGGGCTGGGCGCGCGGCGGGCGCGGGGGGCGCCGCGCGCGGGCGGGGGGCGGGGGCCGGGGGGGCGCGGCGCGGAGGGGTGCCCCGGCCGCCGGGGACGGGCCGCGGGCCTGGCGGAGGTGCCGCGAG
>JAGQJJ010001529.1 GCA_020430675.1 Myxococcales bacterium | reverse complement strand
CGAGGGGCGGATCGGTCCGGGGGGCACGATCGTCGAGAACACGAGCGGAAACACCGGCGTGGGCGTGGCCATGGTGTCAGCCGTGCGCGGCTACAAGACCGTGTTCACGATGCCCGACAAGATGAGCAAGGAGAAGCAGGACACGCTTCGTGGCTTCGGCGCCAAGGTCGTGGTGACGCCCACGAGCGTGCCGGCGGACTCGCCCGAGTCCTACTACTCCACGGCCAAGCGGCTGGCCGCCGAGGCGAACGCCTTCTACTTGAACCAGTACCACAGCCGCGACAACGTCGAGGCCCACTACCACCTCACGGGCCCCGAGATCTGGAAGCAGCTGGAGGGCCGCTTGGACGCCTTCGTCGCCGGCCTCGGCACGGGCGGCACGATGAGCGGCGCAGGTCGCTACCTGAAGGAACAGGACGCAGGCGTTCGCCTCGTCGGCGTGGACCCCGAGGGGAGCATCTACCACGACCTCTTCCACACGGGGAAGCCGTCCGAGCCCCAT
>JAGQJJ010001528.1 GCA_020430675.1 Myxococcales bacterium | reverse complement strand
GAACCGGGGCGCATCCACCTCAGCGCGCGGGCGCTCGCCAGCGAACCGGGGCCTATCCACCTTGGCTCACGGGTGCTCACCGGCAAACCGTGGCTGATCCGGCTCGGTTGGCGATCGCTCACCAGCCGACCGCGGTTGATCCTCGTCAGGTCACATCCACTCGCGGACCGGGACGGTCGGCATGGCGCTCGGCTCGTGAGCGCTCGCGAAGTTGACCGGGGTACATCCCTTGGGCTTTGCGTTTGCTCATGCCCCGGGCGGCGGTCGATCCCTTCACGTTGGCGTTTGCTCGCCAACCGAGAGGGTGCATGCCGCGTTGGCCTCGCGAGCGCTCGCCAACCAAGAGGGTGCATGCCGCGTTTGCCTCGCGAGCGCTTGCCAACCGAGAGGGTGCATGCCGCGTTTGCTTCGTGAGCGCTTGCCAACCAAGAGGGTGCATGCCGCGTTTGCCTCGCGAGCGCTTGCCAACCAAGAGGGTGCATGCCGCGTTTGCCTCGCGAGCGC
>JAGQJJ010001527.1 GCA_020430675.1 Myxococcales bacterium | reverse complement strand
CCACCTGCTCGCGAGCAGCACCGCGCGCATGCTCGCGGCCCAGGCCCGGGCCAAGGGGCTCGACCTCCACGTGCTGATCGATCCGAGCACGCCGATCCGCGTTCGTGGCGACGCCCACCACCTGCGCCAGGTTCTGATCAACCTGGTGAGCAACGCGGTGAAGTTCACCGCGCGGGGCAGCGTCGAGCTGCGGGTCGGCGGCACGGAGATGGACGGTCAGCGCGCCTGGCTCCGGTTCGAGGTCATCGACACCGGCATCGGCATCCCGCTGGAGGCCCAGCCGCGCATCTTCGACAGCTTCGCCCAGGCCGACGAGTCGACCACTCGCCGCTTCGGGGGAACCGGGCTCGGCACCGCGATCGCGAAGCGCCTCGTCGATCTGATGGGGGGCGAGATCGGGGTCCAGAGCGCGCCGGGACAGGGCAGTCGTTTCTGGTTCCGCCTGCCGCTCGCGCTGGCCGCCCCACAACCGGCCGACGACGTCGCGCCGACCGCGGTCGAGGTGCCG
>JAGQJJ010001526.1 GCA_020430675.1 Myxococcales bacterium | reverse complement strand
CACCTCGCCGCTCACGCAGACCGTCACACCCTCGCTCGCGCACGCGCCGACGCCGCAGCTCGTCCCCTCCGAAGGGAACTCGTCGTCGGCGACCGCGTCGCAGTCGTTGTCGTAGCCGTCGCAGTTCGCGTCCGACCCGTAGAGACCCTCGGTCTGCGTCGCGTAGACGTCGTCGCTGCACGGCAGCCACGACCCGTTCACGCACTGCGCCGCCGTCGTCGTCGTCCCGGCGCACACCCCCGCCTGGTTCTCGCAGAGCACCACGTCGAGCGACGCGTCCGCCGCGTCCGTCGTGCCGTCGCAGTCGTTGTCGACCCCGTCGCACGCGTCGAGCTCGGGGTCGTACGCCCCCTCCGTCGCGCTCGCGTAGACGGCGTCGTCGCAGGGCGCCCAGCCGCCCTCCCCCATGCAGAGGTCGTCGGGCTTCGTCGTGCCCTCGCACACGCCCTCCTGCAGCTCGCACGGCGGCCGGATGAAGTCCGCGTCCGCCGCGTCCGTCGCGCCGTCGCA
>JAGQJJ010001525.1 GCA_020430675.1 Myxococcales bacterium | reverse complement strand
CGGAACTGCCGCCGGATCGCCTTGTCGCCACTTGCCAGCTCCCAACCTTCCAGTTCAGACAGTTTTTCCCTTATTTCCTGCTGCGAAAACTGCTTGGCCATGGCGTGTCTCCCTTTCCCTGAAACGCACCCATCAAAAACCGGTTCCCGCCTCTTGCCAAGGGCTGCCCGAATTGGGATCAGACTTCCATGAAACGCATCCTCTTTGTCTGCCTTGGCAATATCTGCCGCTCGCCGCTGGCAGAAGGCCTGTTCAACCATCACCTGACGCGCTCGGGAACAGAGTGGATGGCGAGCGCCGACTCAGCCGGAACATCGAACTGGCATATCGGCGAACCGCCCCATGAAGGGTCTGTCCGTGCTGCCCGCGATCTTGGCGTTTCACTGGCGGGGCAGGCCTGCCGCCAGGTTGCCCTCTCCGATTTTGCCGAGTTCGATGTCATTCTCGGCATGGACAGAAGCAATGTCGAAAACCTGCGCCGGTTGCAGGCCGAATGCCCGGACGGAAAGGC
>JAGQJJ010001524.1 GCA_020430675.1 Myxococcales bacterium | reverse complement strand
GGAGCTGGATCAGTTCAAGAAGGACCTGAGCGGCCTGGGCCGCAACGCCCGCGAGGTGGCGCGGGTCCTCGACGAGCTGCGCTCTCGGGGGCACATCGCCGATGGCGTGGAGACGGACAGCGGCGGCCGGGTCCGGGTGACCTTCGCCCGCAAGCCCGACGAGGCCGCCCCGCTGTTCGCCAAGCAGCACGTCTACGACAACCTCATCCTGCGCTGCGCCCTGGAGCAGCGCGACGAGCACCCCGACCGCCCGGTCATCCTCATCACGAAGGACACCAACCTGCGCATCCGGGCCGACGCCGCGGGGCTGCAGGCCGAGGACTACGATCCCGGGCAGGTGGAGCTCTCGGATCTGTACCCGGGCCACCGGGAGCTCACGGTCCCCAAGGAGGTCGTGGACGCCGCCTACCAGGACGGCGCCCCCCTGACCCAGACCGATCTGCACCCCAACGAGTACCTGCTGCTGCGGGCCGAGTCCCAGCCGAGCCACACCGCCCTGGCCCGGTTCGACCA
>JAGQJJ010000151.1 GCA_020430675.1 Myxococcales bacterium | reverse complement strand
GGCGTAGCGGCTCTGGTCGACGCAGGCGGCGAGACCAGCGGGCGTTTTTGGATCGCAGGCCGCGGCAGCGGTGGGTGCGAGCAGCACGGCGATCGCCGCGAGCAACAGGAGCAGGCGCATTTTGACTCCATCGAAGCGGCCGGCCCCTCGCCGGCACCCCTGATGACTACGCCCAATCGCGGCGCAGATCTCGCAAAACGACGCCTGGGCGCGGACGGGTCGCTTTGAAGCGCGCCGCGGGCTGGAGCGGGGTGATATGCCGGCGCAACGCGGTTGGCGGGCACATTCGGGGCGCAGGGGTCAATGGATGCCGCCCCAGCAAGAGACGATGCCTTCGGGGTCAAGCGCGCAAGCGAAGCCACCGCCGGCCACGACCTCGACGAACCGGCCCTCGGGCGGGGCGTATTTCTCGCTGGGCCCGCCGCCCCAGCAGCGCAGCGAGCCATCGAGGTGGAGTGCACAGCAGCCTTCTCGACCGCAGTCGACCTTCGTGAACTCACCAGTGGGTATTCCGACGTTGCCGCGGCCTGTGCCCCAGCAGAACAGCGGGCCGTGCGGCGGATCGTCTGGCGGCGCATCGGGCAGGGTGATCGCGCAGCCATCTTCGATCGCGAGGTCGAAGTCGATGACCGGCGTGGGCGGCGGCACAAATCCCAACGGCGCGGGCATGCAGTCGGTGGCCACGAAGCAGCGCAGTCTTTGGTCAGCGGCCTGCCGCGCGCAGAGCTGGCTATGGGCCATATGAAACTGGTCGAACTCGCCGGGGATCACGCAGGTCTCCCAGCCCCACGGATCGATCTCCTCATTGGGCACGCCCCAGCATTCGACGGCCGCCCCGATCCCCGGCGCGGCCTCGCGCAGCGCGCAGCAGGCCTTTCGACCGCACTCGATGTGGGAGAATGGCCCCGGCGGCAGTTCGAAATCCTGCAATGAGGCATGGCCCCGGCAGAAAGGCCGTCCGTCGGCGTCCAGCCCGCACAGTTGGTATTGGCCGACGCCGAGGTCGCGGACCCGCTCGGGGAAGGGCAGCTGGCCTTCGGTCGTCTGGCCCCAGCAATCCACGTCGAAGACGCCCGCGTCGGCGGTGGCGCTGAGCGCGCAGACGTAGGGCGCGGGGATGCCCGCGATGAGGCGTGCCCGGGGCGTGGTGGGCGTCTCCAACATGCCGCTGGCACCTTGCCCGAAGCAGTCGATCACGCCGTCGGTGCGCACCCCGCAGGTCGCGGAGTACCCCACGCTCAAGGAGGCGAACCGCGCGTTCTCGGGTGGGGTGAAGAGAAAGGCGTCGGCGTCGCCCCAGCACTCGGCACGCTCAGTCTCCGGTCGAATGCCGCAGGCGTGCAGATAGCCGGCCCGTGGCGCGAGCGAGGCGAAGGCATCGTCGGGCGCGTTGGTGCGCTCCGGACGGCCCCAGCAGACCACGTCGTTGTTCGCGCGCATCGCGCACGCGTGATGCGGACCGGCGGCGACCGCAGAGAACGCCCCCACCAGTGGGCAGTTCTGCTGGCCATACTGATTGAAGGCGCCCCAGCACGTGACCGCGTCGCCATCGGTGATGCCACAGGCATAGCCGCCGCCCACACTGACTGAGCGGAAGGTAGGCGGAGCGTCCGGTGGAACGGCCGGCGGATCGGGCACGTCCCGGCTGTCCCAGCAGTCGACCTCGCCGGGATCCTCGCCGTCGGGCGTGCCCCGCACCGCGCAGGCGACATCGCTGCCCGCTGCGACGCTGACCGCACGATACGAAACGTCGTCGTGGATCGAGTTGGTCGACCCCCAGCATTGCACCGCACCCGGCGCAAAGTCAGCGTCGTCGGGGCCGCCGTAGTGGACGCCGCAGGTCATCGACCCGCCCGCGCTGATCGTCGCGAAACGGCCCGTCGGCGGATCGCGGCGCTGGCGGAGGCCCCAGCAGTAGACCGCGCCGTCGGCCGATCGGCTGCAGACATGGTATTGCCCGACCGACACCTGCGCGGTGTTGCATCCGTTGTCGACGACGCCATCACAGTCATTGTCGAGCCCGTCGCAGACCTCGGCCTGCGGCGCCTCGGGTATCTGACACGCCACACCCTCGCCCTCGCCGTCGCGGGTGCAGACCACCGCGCCCGAGCGAACGCAGCCGGCGCGCGAGACCTGGCACCGATCGGTGACCCGCTCATCCCAGACATTGCCCGGAATCTCATCGGTGGTACCATCGCAGTCGTCATCGATGCCGTTGCACGCCTCGGTGGGTTCGGGCTGGCCCGGCATGGCATTGCACCGCGCGGCGTCAGCCCCGTCGCAGACCCATGCGCCCGTCCGCTGACACCCCCCCACGCCCACCGTGCAGGGCAGCCCGATGCTCTGCGCCTCGTCGACCTGCCCATCGCAGTCATTGTCGAGGCGGTCGCAGGCGTTCTCCTCAGCCTCGTAGTCGGGCAGCGCGTCGGGCGTGGGGAAGATCCAGCCTTCGAAGCCATGACACTCAGGCTCCAGGCTGCGGCAGACCCCGGGCAGCCTCTCCAGGGGCGGCATCGCGCCTTCATCGATGCGCCCGTCACAGTCCTCGTCGCGACCATCGCACGTCTCGGGCGATGGCACGCACTCCGGCGCGGCGTCGCCCGGCGCGGCGTCGCCCGGCGCGGCGTCGTCCAGCGCGGCGTCGTCCGGCGCTTGTGCGTCGGGCGGGGGCGCGCCGTCGGCCATTGACGGCGCGTCCGGCGCCGCGTCGACCGGCGCGGGGCTCTCGGGGTGCTGGGTCGGCTCGCCAAAGAGCTCGACGCAGCCAGCGAGCAGCAGGGCGACGGTCACGGCCAGTGGCCACGGCGGGCGGCCTGCTCGACGGCCTCGCCGGTGGTTGACTGACAGCGCTCGATGTTCGACGACGCGATGGCATCGCCTCCGCTCTCGGCCTTGCCAGCAGCGCCGCGTCGGGCGCGCTTGGGCAGTCAACGGACTTGCGCACCGCAGTGAAGAGGATCGCATGGACCCAATGTGGGCTCGATCGGCCGCGATTACAAGCCCAGGCCCTGGCGTCCGGCGGGCGGATTCAGTATCGTCGCCGCGCAGCGGTGAGGTGAGGTGAGCGGTCCATTGTTTGCCGATGACGAGACATTGATTGGCCAGCCGTTCTCAACCGCCCCCTGGGCGGCGGGCGCAAACAGGGTGGGTGGGGTCTGATGAACCGATACCGGTCCTTGCTGGCAGGGCTGGCGCTGGCCCCGGTGGCATCGGCCCATGCCATCGACTGCTACGCCGTCGGCAATCAGGCGCTCGACGCCAAACGCTTCGCCGACGCGGTGCGCGCCTTTGATACGGCGGCGGAGCTGAAGGAGTGCCAGGCCTCGCGCGGCGGGCTGCTCTATAACAAGGCGGTGGCACTGCAACGACTCGTCGAGGCGGGCGGTGGGTCCGAGCTGGCCTGCGAGGCGGCGGCGACGTATCGCACCGTAATCGGTCTGGAGCCCACCTCGCGCACGGCGAAGGCGTCCAGCGAGGCGCTCGCCGAGGTCGAGCCGCTGTGCAACCCCCCGGCCGTGCCGCCCGCCGTGGTCGAGACCCCGCCGCCGCCCGCGCCCGATCACACCATCGAGTGGGCGCTGACCACCAGCGCCGCCGGCGCGCTGGCGTTGGGCGGCGCGCTGCTCGGGTTGGCGCTCGACAGCCAGAGCGATCGCGACGCCGCCGATCGCCGTCATCTGGCCGCGGCGCCCGGTTCGGCGGAAGACCAGGCCGCGCTCGATGACTTCGCCGATGCGAGCGACCGCACGGATGCCTATGGCATCTCTGGCTATGCCATCGGTGGCATCGGCGTGGCCCTGGCGGTGAGCGCCCTCGTCACCTGGATCGTCGACGATGAGCCCGCCTCCGCGGTGTCATTGCAGCCCTCGGCCGGTGGCATGACCATGGGGCTCACCTGGTAGCGCCCCTTCGTTCACTGCCGACTGCGGCAGTTGCCTTCGAGGTGGACCTGACACTCCTCTTCGTATCGATTCGCGAGCACGGCGGCGGTCACTGGATCGAGCGCGCGCAGCCGGCTCAGGGCGGCTGACGCCCGGGCGCAATGGCATGCCTTCAGCTCGCGGCGGAAAGTCTCCGCCTCGACGGTGGCTGACGGCGCAGCTGGCGGCGGGGCCGGCGGAGGCGCCGAGCGCGGAGAGGCAGAACCGCGGCGCCGGCGCCCCGGCGTCGGCCTGACCGGCGGTGTCTGCTTCGACGGCGCGGCGTCGACGGGCGGGGCTTGATCGGCCGGCGCGGCGTCGACCGGCGGCGGGGCGGCGTCCACCACGTGGTCCGCGTCGGGTGCGCCGCCGATCACCATGACGCTCGGTGGCTCCGCGTCGGGCGCGGGCTCATGGACGCGGGTCGCGGCCCAGGCGAAGGCGAGGCCCGCGCCCAGCGCGCCCAGCGCGATCAGCGCGACCAGCGGGAGCCATGGGCTGCGGGCGGACTTGCGCGGTGGCGGGGGCGCGTCCGATCGCGCCAGGGCCTGTCGAAAGGCGTGATGGAAGGCCTCGGCGTCGGGATATCGATCGGCGGGCGCCTTGGCCATCGCCTGGTGGATCACCGCCTCGAGCTCGGCGGGCACCTCGGGGGGCAGCGCGGGCGGCGGCTGGCTGAGGTGAAGGCTCATCACATCGACCGGCGTCGCGCCGCGAAACGGCCGCGCCCCGGTCAGCAGCTCGTGCAGCATGACGCCCGCGGCGTACACGTCGGTCGCCGGGCCGACCGCCAGCCCGCGGCATTGCTCGGGCGCCATATAGGCGGGGGTGCCCAGCGGCACGCCCGTGCGCGTCACCGGCCCATCATCGACCTCGGCGTCGACCAGCTTGGCGATGCCGAAGTCAAGCACCCGCACCGCGCCTGGCCCGGAGCCCCGGGTGTCGATCATGATGTTGGCCGGCTTGATGTCGCGATGCACGATGCCCGCGCGGTGCGCTTCGGCCAGGGCCGGCAGCACCTGATCCATGATCCACTCGATCTGCCTGATCGGCAGTGGACCCACACGCTTGAGATGGGCCGACAACGACTCGCCCTCGATGAAGGGCTGGACGAGATAGAAGACCGAGCCCAGATCGGGCAGGGTGCTCTCGCCGTAGTCAATGAGTTGCACGACGTTCGGATGCACCAGCGCGGCGAGCACCTGGGCCTCGCGCTTGAAGCGCGCCTGCATGGCAGCGTCGTGCAGCCGGCGGCCGACCTTGACCGCGACGGGTCGACCGAGCGGGAGCTGCACGGCGCGATAGACCGCGCCGAAGCCGCCCTGGGCGACCTTTCGCTCCAGACGATACTTGCCGTCGAGCACCCGGCCGGTGAGGTCTTGCGCCTCCACGTCACCTCCTGGCCGCATCCTAACCCGAAACCTCGCACGCGTCGCCGCTGCGGCCATGCCCGCCGTGGCGCTTTTCGTCGGCACCGACAAGGACTACCCTGGGCCCGAACCGCAAGGAGGCTCGGCATGAGCATGCGCTACAAGATTCTCGGTCGCAGCGGCCTGCGCGTCAGCGAGCTGGCGCTCGGCACCATGACCTTCGGCGACGAGTGGGGCTGGGGCGCCGCCGCCGATGAGTGCCGGGCCATGTTCGACGCCTATGTCGAAGCGGGCGGCAACTTCATCGACACCGCCAACAAATACACCGGCGGGCAGGCGGAGAAGATCGTCGGCGATCTGATCGCCAAGGACCGCGACGCTTTTGTGCTGTCGACGAAGTACACGCTGGCGACGCGCAATGGCGATCCCAACGCCGCCGGCAATCACCGCAAGAACATGCGCCGCGCGATTGAAGCGAGCCTCAAGCGCCTGCGCACCGATCACATCGACCTCTACTACCTGCACGCCTGGGACTTCACCACGCCCGCCGATGAGATCATGCGCGGCCTCGATGATCTGGTCCGCAGCGGCAAGGTGCTGCACGTCGGCATCAGCGACGCGCCGGCCTGGGTGGTGGCGCAGTGCAATACGCTGGCCGAGCTGCGCGGGTGGAGCCGCTTTGTCGGCATCCAGATGGAGTACAGCCTGATCGAGCGCAGCCTGGAGCGCGATCTGCTGCCGATGGCCGAGTCCTTCGACCTCGGCGTGCTGGCCTGGGCGCCCATCGGCGGCGGGCTGTTGACCGGCAAATACACCCGGGTGAGCGAAGACGAGCGCGACTCGATGCGCGCCGGGGTCAATACCGACCGCGTCAACGAGCGCAACCTGGCCATCGCGCGTGACGTCGACGCGGTCGCGCACGAGATGGGCGTCGAACCGGTGCAGGTCGCCATCGCCTGGGTGCGCCAGCAGAACAAGCGCCTCATCCCCATCCTGGGCGCGCGCAAGCGCAGCCAGCTCGAAGGCGCGCTCGCCAGCCTGCGGGTGACCTTGCACAAGGCGCACCTCGCGCGGCTCGATGAGGTCAGCCGCATCGATCTCGGCTTCCCGCACGAGTTTCTGCGCAAGAGCTATATCCAGGACGTGGTGCTCGGCGATCAGCGCAGCAAGATCATGCGCTGATCCCCACCAGATCGCTCATTCGGCCCAAGGCACGCGGTTGCCTTGGGGGTCGAACAGCGCAAACGGGCCGCCGGCCCCGGCGAGGGTGCCCGTCCAGTTGCCTTGCACAAACAGGCTCTGCCCGCCCGACGGGCCCTCGGGGCGGGCGCGGAAGGCGCGGGCGTCGGCGACCAGGTAGAGCGTGCCGTGGCTCGCGAGCACGGTGCCCGGGTCGAAGACGTGCTCGATGCCGCCGCCGATGAGGCGGTATTCGCTGATGTCATAGGCCAGGTCGTCGGGGTTGTTCAGCGCGATCCAGGCCGTCTGCGGCGCGTCTTGCGGGGCCTCGGCGCCGGCGACCTGCAAGCGCACTTCCTCTTGCGCCAAAGGCAGCACGCCGCCGCCGGGCACGCCGTCGACCACCTCGAAGAGCAGCATCAGGTCGCTGCTGCCGGCGCCGGCGTTGATCATATGGAAGGCGATCACGTTCTCGCCGGGCACCAGCAGGCCGATCTGCGGGCTCAGGTCGATGCGCTCGGGCTGCACCGCGATGTTGTCGGGGTGGTTGACCGCGACCGCGTTCCAGGCCGGCACGCCGTCGAAGCTGCGGCGGGCGACCTCGACGCCGTTGAGATAGGCGATGAAGCCATCGTCGTAGCGCACGTTGAGCGAGAGCTGGTCGATGCCCGCCGGGTCGTCGACGTTGAAGCGGGCCCGCACGAAGACCGAGGTGGCGTTGGGATCGAGGTCGGTGGGATGCACCCGCGTCACCACCAGATTGGCATACTCGGCCGGCGCATTCTCATAACCCAGGCCGAGCGGGTCTTCGGGCCAGAGCGAGTCATCGAAGTCGGGCAGCGTCCAGTCCTGGCCCAAGGCATCATCGGTGGGGATGAACCAGCGCGCGACGCTGGCGCCCGGATCACCGGCAAACAGGATGCTGCCCGGCTCGCGGATGACAAGCTGCTCATAGATGAACAGCCGCCGCGGCGCGAGATACTGCTCCTTCATGATGATCGCCGCCTGCTCGGGCGTCTGCTCCTGCCCCCATTTGGGCCAGCGGTTGAAGTCGGACATGGCTTCGTGATCGATGCGATCGAGCAGCTCGTCGACCTGGTTTTCGAAGTGCAGCTCTTCGTAGGGCGTGCCCGGCGGCTGCACGAGCTGGTCGACCAGCGTGCGGGTGCGGCGCAGGTACATCTGCACGAACTCGGGCTGGTCGTAGAGCGAGCGCAGGAAGATGTTGCCGCCGCCCACATCGCGCCCGATGAACAGCGGGCGATCCCAATACATGGTGTCATCGAAGTAGTTGCCGGTCCAGACGCGGCCGAAGCTGAGGTCCAGATCCCATGGCATCATCCACCACTCGCCGGTGCCATCGCTGTCGCGGTACATGTAATAGTTCTTGTGGCAGCAGTCGACGCTTGAAGTGATGAACATGGCCGCGAGCATATTGGCCATGCGCGCCAGGTTCACATTGTCGAAGAGATAGGCGCGCCTTGCGATCGGGTCGAGCTGCATGGCCTGCACGATGGCGCGATAGTCATCGTTGTTTTCGTCCTTGCGGCTCT
>JAGQJJ010001523.1 GCA_020430675.1 Myxococcales bacterium | reverse complement strand
CTGCAAGCGTCGTGCCCCCCGAGGGACATGTTGATCACCGCCGCCCGAGCCTTGCGCTGGCCGGGGCCGGCCACGGTCTCGTAGCCGGCCGCGTAGTACACCGCCTCGCAGATGTCCGCCTCGGTGCAGCCGAAGACGCCGCACACCCGCAGGGGCAGGTAGGTGGTCTCCCAGCCCACCCCGGCCACGCCGAGGTTGTTGTCGGTGTCCGCGGCGACGGTGCCGGCGACGTGGGTGCCGTGGCCGTTCTTGATGGCGTCCGCGGGGTTGGAGTCGGGGCCGTCGCCGTCCTGGGCGTTGTCCAGGTCGGTGATGAAGTCGTATCCGCCCCGGGCGACCTTGGACACCAGGTCGGGGTGATCGGCGTCATGGCCGGTGTCGATGATCGCCACGACGACGTCGGGATCGCCGGTGGTGAGATCCCAGGCCGCCCGGGCGTTCATGCCGGGCTCCTCGGCGTAGTGCCACTGGTTGACGATGCCGGGGTCGTTGGGGGTGGTCAGGGGCTGGAGGA
>JAGQJJ010001522.1 GCA_020430675.1 Myxococcales bacterium | reverse complement strand
AGCTCGTCGCGCGTGCGATTCACGACCAGAGCCCGCGTGCGAGCGGGCCCTTCGTGGCGATCAACTGCGGCGCGATCCCCGAGACGCTCGTCGAGAGCACGCTCTTCGGGCACGAGAAGGGCGCGTTCACCAACGCGCACCGTCGGCAGCTCGGCGTCTTCGAGCGGGCGGACGGCGGCACGCTCTTTCTCGACGAGGTCGGCGAGCTGGCGCCCGAGCTTCAGGTGCGGCTCTTGCGGGTGCTCGAGACGGGCGAGGTGCTGCGGGTCGGTGCGGAGGAGCCGGTGCGCGTGCGCGTGCGCGTGGTCGCCGCGACGCACCGAGACCTCGAAGCGATGGTCGACGAAGGCCTCTTTCGCGAGGACCTCTTCTACCGCTTGGACGTGGTCACGCTCGACGTGCCGCCGCTGCGTGATCGACTCGAGGACTTGCCGGCCTTGTGCGCGCATCTGCTGCACGGGCTTCGGGACGCACGCCGCGTCGACGGCGTGAGCGAGGCGGCGCTGGAGCGTCT
>JAGQJJ010001521.1 GCA_020430675.1 Myxococcales bacterium | reverse complement strand
ATCTTTATCGTCGACCTCGCCGTCGACGGCATCGAGCGCGGCCCGAAGGAGCACAAGATGGGCCAGCGCGCGAGCCAGGTCGGCGCGCTGACCTTCGACAAGGTGAAACTGGGCCCGGAAGCGCTGCTCGGCGAGGAAGGCCGCGGTTTCCACATGATGATGAGCGTCCTCGACAAGGGCCGTGTCGGCATTGCCTCGCTCGCCGTTGGGATCGGTCAGGCCGGTCTCGAAGCGGCGGTCGAATATGCGCAGCAGCGCAAGCAGTTCGGCAAAGCGATCGCCGAGTTCCAGGGCGTGCAATGGCTGCTGGCCGACATGGCCAAGGACATCGAGGCGGCCCGCCTTCTGGTGTTGAGCGCGGCCTCGAAGATCGACGCCGGCGAAGACGCGACCAAGGCGTGCTCGATGGCGAAGTGCTTTGCCGGCGACATGGCGGTCGCGCGGACGGCCGACGCCGTGCAGGTGTTCGGCGGCAGCGGGTATATTCGCGGCTTCGAGGTGGAGCGGCTTTATCG
>JAGQJJ010001520.1 GCA_020430675.1 Myxococcales bacterium | reverse complement strand
GCCCGCTTCCTGCGCAGCGCGCGGGTCGAGGCCGAGCGGGTGCTGATGCCGCTCGAGAAGGCGATGCAGGCCGAGCGCGACCTGCTCACCGAAGACGAGGCCACCCTCATCACCCACGCCATCGGCCAGCTGCGCGAGGCGATGGGCGGCGAGGACCACCGCGCCGTGCAGGACCTCACCGAGATGCTCGACAAGGTCAGCGCCGGCTTCGCCCAGCGGCGCATGGAGCAGGCGCTTCAGACCGGCCTCAAGGACGTCGCGGTCGATACGCTCGAGGGTGAGCTCGCCGACGCGCCCGTCGGCGGCGGGGCCCACGACTGAACCGGGAGGAGACCCATGTCGCTCAAGTGGAAGGACGTGCACGCCATCGGCGAGATGCTCTACGACCGGTTCCCCGAGAAGGACCCGCTGAGCGTGCGCTTCACCGACCTGCACCGGTGGGTGCTCGAGCTGCCCGGCTTCGACGACGACCCCGACCGCTCGGGCGAGAAGGTGCTCGAAGCCATCCAGATGGTCT
>JAGQJJ010001519.1 GCA_020430675.1 Myxococcales bacterium | reverse complement strand
GGCGAACTCGTCGATGCGGTCGGGCCGCGCGTTGGCCACGAGGCCGGGCAGCGCCTGCTCGATGCGCTCGGAGGGGAGCGGCTGCCCGATGACCCCGGTCGAGGCCATCAGGACCATGTCGTCGGCCACCCCGAGCTCGTCCGCGACGATGGACGTGATGACCTTCGCGTCCTCCATCCCCTTCGGGCCGGTGCAGGCGTTGGCGTTGCCGCTGTTGACGACGATGGCCTGGGCCCGGCCGCGCTCGACGCGCTGCATCGACAGGACGACGGGGGCCGCCTTGACCCGGTTCTTGGTGAAGAGGCCGGCGCAGCTGACGGCGTCGTCGGCCAGGATGATGCCGAGGTCGGGCTGTCCGTTCGCCTTGATCCCGCAGGCGGTGGCGCCGAAGCGAAAGCCCGTCACGGTCGGATGTCGGGAGTCGGACATCGGGCGGCAGCATTCCACGAGGGCCCCCTTCGACGTCAACTCCAATCTCGTGAGAACCCGGGTTCCGTGGGGGGGAAAACCCCGCGAGGC
>JAGQJJ010001518.1 GCA_020430675.1 Myxococcales bacterium | reverse complement strand
CAGGCCCAGCAGCAGCGCGGGCACCCCCAGGGCCAGGCCCAGCTTGAGGAGCGAGCGGCGGGGCGGCGGCGTCCGGCGGGCGCTGGTGACGACGCGGTTCAAAAGCGCAGCTCCCCGCGGGGCAGCGGCACCGTCTCGGGGGGGCGCAAGGCCGTCAGCAGCGCCTCGCGCTCCAGGTCGTCGCCGTAGATCGTCGCGAAGCGCACCAGGTGGTCCGCCACCTTGCGCACGTAGTTGCGCGACTCGTGGGCGCCGATCTCCTCGATGAGCAGGTCGAACGGCAGGGCGCGGCTGACGAGGACGTGCTCGGCGAAGCGCAGCGGCCCCCCGTTGTAGGCCGCCACGGCGAGCAGCAGGTTGCCGCCGAACTCCTCCCGCAGGGCCGCCAGGTACCAGGCCGCGTGGCGCAGGGCCAGGCCGGGCTCGTAGAGGCGCGCGGCGAAGAAGTCGCCCGCGGGCACCCCCAGCCGCGCCGCGATGCGGCGGCCGGTGCGGGGCAGCACCTGCATGGGGCCGAGGG
>JAGQJJ010001517.1 GCA_020430675.1 Myxococcales bacterium | reverse complement strand
CTACATTTCCCGTCGTTATCGACTTATGATTTAGGTTGGTTGCAAGACATGGTAGAGATGTTGGGGTCTCCGAACCCGTCCATGTCGTTGTCGGCGAACCAGGTAGCAGTTCCGCTCACGTCGGGGTCGTCGCTGTCGACCAGGCCGTCGCAATCGTTGTCAATGCCGTCGCATACTTCCTGCGCGTTGGGGTTGACATTGGCGTCGGTATCGTCGCAGTCGGCATCGTTGCCGACGAAGCCGGCGGGCTGGCTGCAGGCTAGGGTAGAAGTGTTGGGGTCCCCGAACCCGTCCATGTCGTTGTCGGCATACCATGCGCTTTGCCCGGAGATGGAGGGATCTTCATCATCCACCAAGCCGTCGCAGTCATTGTCGATGCCGTCGCAGACTTCTTGTGCGTTGGGGTTGATGTTGGCGTCCATGTCGTTACAGTCTCCGTCGTTATCGACATATCCGGTAGGTTGGTCGCAAGCTATGGTAGAGATGTTGGGGTCTCCGAACCCGTCCATGTCGTTGTCGGC
>JAGQJJ010001516.1 GCA_020430675.1 Myxococcales bacterium | reverse complement strand
CGAGCCGTTCGACCCGCTCTATGCCCACAGCTGCAAGCGCGACGGCCACGACCTCGCCTGGCCGACCCGTGCGCCGGCACCGCAGATGCATGCCAGCGCGAAGCGCACCGCCCAGCTCTCCGCCAGCGACGCCGCCGCCAAGGCCAAGGCCAGCGCGATCACCGCCACGCAAGTCGCCGCCGACTTCGCGCAGGCCGCCCTCGGCTCCAGCGACACGCACGCGCAGCAACTCGAACTCGAACTCGTCGGCCGCCAGGTCGGCAACTTCCTGCTGACGCGGCTGATCGGCCGCGGCGGCATGGGCAGCGTCTACCAAGCGATCGATCGCGCCACGCAGCAGATCGCTGCGGTCAAGCTGATGCTGCCGATGATGGCGACCAACACCGACTATGTCTGGCGCTTCAAGCGCGAGGCGGGGCTATCGAGCCGGCTCGACCATCCGAGCCTCGTCGAGGTGTGGGAGTTCGGCGAGCTCGGCCCGTGGCTCTACCTCACGATGCCCTACGTCAGCGGCAAAACGCT
>JAGQJJ010001515.1 GCA_020430675.1 Myxococcales bacterium | reverse complement strand
AAGCCGAACAGCACCCGGCGCAGCACGACGGTCGCGGTGCCGCCGGGATCCGCCTCCGACGCCAGCGCCCGCGCGAGGTGCTGCGTCTTGCGCCGCTCGAACTCCTCGGCGGGGAAGTCCGGCCGCAGCAGCACGTCGGCCAGCAGCGCCAGCGAGGGCCGCAGCGTGTCGGCCAGCAGGTCGAGCGCCACGATCACGCCGTCGGTGGCGGGGCTGACGCCGTAGTCGGTGGCCAGCCGCTGGAAGGCCTCGTTCAGCTCGAGCGCGCTCTTGCCCGCGGCGCCCTCGTCCAGCAGGTCGGCGGTGAGGGCGGTCAGGCCCGCCTTGCCGCGCGGATCGGTGGCGGCGCCGCGCGGCAGCACCAGCCGCAGCGACAGCAGCGGGGCCTGATCCTGCTTCAGGTACCAGACCGTGATCCCGTTGGGCATCGTCCAGGTGCTGACGGCCGGCGGCTGCCAGTCCGGCGCGGCGGCGGGCGTCGGCAGGCCGCTGCGGTCGACGGCGGCGGGCGGCGTCGGCGGCG
>JAGQJJ010001514.1 GCA_020430675.1 Myxococcales bacterium | reverse complement strand
GGTCAGCGCGCCGTCGAGACAGCTCACCGTGCCCGCGCTGCACCGGCCCGGCTGGATCGTCGCGCACGGGCCGCCGGTGCCTTCGGGGTCTTCGTCGAGCGCGTCGTCGCAGTCATTGTCGATGCCATCGCAGAGCTCGACCGATGGCTCGGTGTCCTGGTGGCAGAAGACGCCGCCGCCGTCGCAGTGCAGGGTGCCGGCGGCGCAGGCGCCGAAGAAGCCGGTATCACAGGGCGCGCCGCCCTCGGGGTCGTTTTCGTCGATGTTGCCATCACAGTCGTCATCGATGCCGTTGCAGTCCTCGCCGCCGGGGCTGGCGCCGCCGCCGCAGACCAGTTCGCCGGCCACGCAGGCGGTGCGCCCCACGCCGCAGACGCCGGCCGCGCCTTCGACCTGGCAGGCGAGGCCGCCGCCGGGGTTCTGCTCGTCGGTGCGCCCGTCGCAGTCGTTGTCGGCGAAGTCGCAGGCCTCGGGCGTGGGCTGGCGGTCGGGCTGGCACACGAAGATGCCGCCCTGGCAGCGA
>JAGQJJ010000150.1 GCA_020430675.1 Myxococcales bacterium | reverse complement strand
CCTTCGCCGAGACCAAAGAGCAGCTCGGCGGCTTCTACCTGATCGACGCCACCGACCTCGATGACGCGATCAACATCGCCGCGCGCATTCCGACGGCGAAGCATGGCTGCGTCGAGGTGCGGCCCATCTACGACTGGACTGCCGACCACGGCGCCTGATCGCGTGCCGTGGAGGCGATTACAGCCGCAGGCCGCCATCGATGTCGAGGCAGCGGCCGGTGAAATACTCGCACTCGCAGATGAAGCGGATGCCCTGGAAGATCTCTTCGGCGGTGCCGACGCGGCCGAGGGGCACGCCGCTGACCATCTTGGCCAGCGCATCGGGCCGCATGCCCTGCAAGATGGGCGTCTCGATGAAACCGGGCGCGATGGCCGCCACGCGAACGCCGTAGCGCGCCAGCTCCTTGGCCCAGACCACCGTGTCGGCCACCAGCCCGGCCTTGGCCGCCGAGTAGTTGCCCTGGCCCATATTGCCGTGCCGCGACACGCTGCTGATGTTGATGATCACCGCCTGCCCGCCGCCCTGCTCGACGACGCGCGCGGCCAATTCGCGCGTGCAGAGAAACGGCCCGGTCAGATCGACGTCGATGACCTGCTGCCAGTGCGCGAGGCTCATCCGTCGCGCCGGCCCGCCCGCTTTATCGGCTTTGACCAGCAGCGAATCGCGGAAGATGCCGGCGTTGTTCACCAGTCCGTTGAGGCCGTCGAAGTCGCCCCAGGCCTGGTCGAAGAAGGCGCCGACCGAGGCCTCATCGGCCACGTTGACCGCGTAGGTGCGCACCTCGCCCGGCAGATCCTTCGCTTCGGCGGCCAGGCTGGCCAGGCCCTCGGCGTTCACGTCGCACGCCGCCACGCGCGCGCCGGCGCGGGCAAAACCCAGGCTGAAGTGACGCCCCATCCCGCTGGCGCCCCCGGTCACCACCACCTTCATGTCCGCAAGCTGCATCGTTCCTCCGTCGGTCCGAGTCCACACCGCGCGCGGACGCTTCGGTATCACAAAGACCCGGGCCATGCACAGCGCTTCGGCGCGCTTCGATGACAGGCGCCGCGGGCCGTGATAGAGGAAGGGTCATCCGACGCGGAGAGACCGTTGCTCAAGCTGCCCGAACGCCCGGTGCGCCGCCTCGTTGAAGGCATCGCCAAGCGGCCTTACCTCACCTGCCTCGCCGCGCTGGCGGTGACCGCGCTGGCGTTGCTCTCGGGGCGGTCGATCGAGCTGCGCAGCCGCATCGAAGACCTGCTGCCCGGCTCGGCGCCCAGCGTGCAGGCGATGGAGGTGCTCGAAAAGCGGCTCGGCAGCGCCGACATCCTCGTGGTGGCGCTGATGACCGACGACTTCGAGAAGGTCAAGCCCGCCCTGCCCGCCATCGCCGCCGCGCTCGAAGCCGATCCCGACGTCGCCTCGGTGCGCTACCGGCAGGACGTCACGATGATCGACAAGAATGCGTTGATCATCTTCCCCACCCTCGACGAGCTGCACGAGTACTACGACGACCTCACCGAGAACATCCGGCGCGAGGTCAGCAAACGCATGGACCTGGGCCTCGACGACGACGACGAGGCGCCGGCCGAGGGCAAGAAGGACGAAAAAGCCGAAGAGTTCTCGCGATATACGTTCGATTGGGCCGAGCACGAGCAGGATGACGGCCTGAGCAATCTGGGCCGCACCTTCCGCGAGGAGCGCGGCGAGTATCGCGAGTACTTCTATAACCGCGCCTACACCACGATCGGCCTGCAGGTCTACCCGGTCAAAGGCTCGGGCGATCTGGCCTTCTGCAAGCGCATCCTCGCCACCGTTGACGAGATCGTGCGCGCCGAGATCGGCAAGACGCTCGGGCCCGTCGGCCCCGAGGGCGTGGTGACCGACGTCATCCTGGGCGGCGGCTATCGCAACGCGCTCGAACAGTCCGACCAGATCAAAGGCGATATGGCCTCGTCGGTCGGGGTCTCGTTCATCTTGCTGGCGCTGGTGGTGATGCTGTTCTTCCGCAGCATTCGCGCCTTCGTCTGCGTGTTCCTCCCGCTGGTCTGCGGCGTGAGCTGGACGGTGGGCCTCGTCGCGCTGACCGTGGGTTATCTGAACCTCATCACCGCGTTCATCTTTGCGGTGCTGCTGGGCCTGGGCATCGACTTCGGCATCCACTTCTACGGGCGTTATCGCGAAGAGCGCGCGACCGGTCACGACGCCATCGAAGCGATGGTGGTGACCCATCTGCATTGCGGCGAAGCGAGCATCCTGGCGGCGGCGACCACCGCGGCTTCGTTCCTGGCGCTGACCATCGCCGACTTCAAGGGCTTCAGTCAGTTCGGCGGCGTGGCCGCCTGCGGCGTGCTGCTCTGTCTGCTGGCGGTCTTCATCGTCTTCACCGCGATGATCTTCGTCTTCGAGCGTTGGTTCCCGCTGCGCCTGCTCGGCTACTCGGTCGACCGCGAGGTCGGCGGCGACATCCCGAGGCGCCCCTTCCCCATCGGCAAGCGCGCCCTCATGGCGACGCTGGTCCTGGCGCTCGGCGGCGTGGCGCTCAGCCCCATGCTGCGCTTCGAGATGGACTTCAACCGTCTGGGCCAGAAGGAAAAAGAGAAGCGCGACTACGAGAAGGTCATCTACGGCACGACGCAGGCCACCTCGCCGGCGGTGATCTTCACCCAGTCCCCCGAAGAGGGCCGCTTCATCTACGAACAGCTTGAGCAGCGCACCGCCGAGCAGAACCCGCATCCGCGCATCAAGAGCTATCAGTCGGTCTTCAGCCTCATCCCCGACCACCAGGAAGAGAAGACCCAATGGGTGCGCAAGATCTGCCGCAAGCTGGCCCGCAAGGTGAAGCTGTTCGAGGGCGACAAGCGCGACGGCGCCGACGAACTGCTGCGCCACTGCGAGCCGGCGGCGTTCAGCGTCGATGACCTGCCCGACTGGGTGAAGGCCAAGTTCAGCGACCGCGATGGCCGGCTGGGCGAGTTCATCTTTGTCTCGCCGCGCGGCTCCACCAGCGATGGCGAGGTGGCGCTGGCCTTCCGCGATGAGATGGTCTCGCTCAAAGGCATGGACGGCCAGCCGCCGCTGGTCAGCGGCAAGCCGATGATCTGGGCCGATGTGCTGCGCGCGATGGAGTTCGACGGCCTGCGCACCACCGCCGCTTCACTGCTGACGGTGCTGCTGCTGCTCTACTTGTTCGAGCGGCGGGTCCGGGCGGTGGCGCTCATCGCCCTGCCGCTGAGCCTGGCGCTGGCCTTCACCGGCGGCCTGATGGTGCTCCTGGGCATCAAGCTCAACTTTTTCAATATGTTGGCCATCCCCACCGTGATCGGCATGGGCGTCGATGACGGCGTGCACCTGTATCATCGGTACAAGGAGCTGGGCCGCTTCAGCGCGCGCTACATCGTGCGCACGACCGGCATGTCAGCGGTGCTGACCACCCTGACCACGGCGATCGGCTTCGGCAGCCTGCTGCTGGCCAACCACTACGGCCTCAACTCGCTCGGCGTGCTCTCGATGATCGCGATGGGCACCGCGCTCGCCGCCACCCTGCTCGCCCTGCCGGCGGCCATGCAATGGAACGATCAGCGCCTCAATGCGCGCGAGGCACAAAGCGCATCCGCAGGTCGATCGGCTTGATCGTCAGCGTCTGGCGCGTCCGGAGCTGATAGCCGGGCTCCAATTCGATGTCGAAGCGGTGCAGCAACATCGAGAGCACGACCATCGCCTCGGTGAGCGCAAACATGCGCCCGAGGCAGGTGCGCGGGCCGGTGCCAAAGGGGCGGTAGGCCGTGGCCGGGCGCTTCGGTGCGTCGGGGCCGAAGTTGTCGGGGTTGAAGTTGTTGGCGTCGGGCCCCCAGATGCTCGGATCGCGATGAATGGCCGGCATCACGCAGAGCAGCTCGCGCCCGGGCGGCACGTCGTAGCGGCCGCAGATCGTGGTCGCTTCTTTTGGTTGCCGAATGTAGACCGGCGCCGTCGGCCACAGCCGCAGGGTCTCGTCGATCACCTGGCGCAGATAGGGCAGCTTCGAAATCGAGCCCTGGTCGGGCACCGCGTCTGGGTCCGTACCCAAGACAGCATCGACTTCGGCCTGCGCGCGGGCGTAGACCTCGGGGTGATGGGCCAGCGCGTGCAGCGCGTAGCCGAGCAGGCCGCTGGTGGTCTCGTGGCCGGCGATGAGGAAGGTCAGCACCTGATCGCGCACGTTCTGGTCGTCCATGAACGTGCCGTCCTGCGGGTCGGGCGTGGTCAGCATCAGGGCCAGCAGATCATCGCCCTCGACGCCGGTGCGGCGCCGCTCGACGATGATGTCATCGACCATCGTGCGCATGATGCGGATGTCGCGCCGCTGCCGCGCCCGCGCCGCCAGATCGATGCGACCGACAAAGACCGGCCGCGCCAGATCGCGCTGCACGCCGAGCAGCACGCGGGTCATCGCGTCGACAAACGGGTGCGGCTCGCCGCGGCTGAGCAGGCCGAGGTCAACGCCGAAGCCGCAGAGCCCGATGGTGTCGAGCGCAACCGCGGTGGTCTCGGGCACCACCGAAGCGTAGCCATCGACGCTCGACGCCTGGAAACGATCGGCCAGCGCCTGGGCGCGGTCGACCATCACGCCCAGATAGCGCCGCATGGCCAGGCGACCGAAAGCGGGCACCAACACGCGGTGGGCCTTGCCCCATTCGGCCTCTTCATTGCGCACCGTGAAGAGGCCGCGACCGACCGCGGGGCGCAGCAGCTCCAATGAGCGACCGATGGCCTTCTCAAAGCGCGCCTCCTGGCTGATCTCGGCGAAGGTGGCGTGGTCGCCGACGAGCACGATCGTGTTCTGCGAGACCTGCATCTCGACGACCGGTCCGTATTCGGCGAGCACCTTCTCGATCGAAGCGAGAATGTTCTGCGCGTTGGCGAGCTGGTGCAGATTGCCGAGCAGGGGCAGGCGCGGCGGGTGGGGGATCGCGGACAACGGGGCGGTGGTGGCGGCTTGCATGGTGACCTCCGGCGGTTTTCGCTACGGCACATCACATAGCGCAGACAGATGGCCAGAAAATGGCCAAAGATGCCCAATAGATGGTCAATAATTGGCCATCACCGGCGCCGCGTGGAGCAAAGCGATGGATCTTGAGGCCCTGCAAGCATTTCTCGCGATCATCGACCACGGCACGCTGCTCGGCGCGGCCGATGCGCTGCGCACGTCGCGGGCGACCTTGCGCCGGCGCATCGATCAGCTTGAAGCCCGCGCCGGGGTGCCGTTGCTGGTGCGCACGCGGCACGGGGTCACCGCCACGCCCGCCGGCGAGGTGCTCGCCGAGCGCGGTCGCCGGCTCTTGCGCGAGGCCCAGGCGCTGATCGATGCGTTGCCCGAGGTGGCCAAAGAGCCCGCGGGCCATGTGCGCATGCTGTTGCCGGTGGGCCTCGCGCCCTTCATCATCCTGCCCGCGGTGCACGCCACCCGCGCGCGCTTCCCCAAGATCACCGTCTCGGTGCGCTTCCACGAGGATCCGCTCAGCGCCCCCCTCGACGACTTCGACCTCGCGGTGCACTTCGGGGCCCGCAAGCCGCGCGGCCCGTGGCGGTCGCGCCTGATGTTCACGATGAACGAGAACCTGCTCGCCTCGCGCAGCTACCTGGCGCGCCGAGGCACGCCGCGCACGCTCGCCGATCTGGCCGAGCACGACCTGATCGCGTGGTGCGGGCCGGGCGACGCCGGTGACGAGTGGCCGCTTTGCAGCGGGGGCGTGCTGCCCGTGGCGCCCATCCTGGCGACGAGCGACATCTACCTCGCGCGCAGCGCCGTCGCCAGCGGCCTGGGCATCGGCCTGGTGCCCAACCAGCGGGCGATCATCGAGCCCGGCATCGACCGCGCCGCGCTGGTGCGGCTCATGCCCGACGTGATCAGCCGCGATCGTCCGGTCCGCCTGGTGCTTCCCGAGGCGTTGAGCGGCGTGCCGCGCATTCGGGTCATCTTCGACGAAGCCGCCAGGCTGGCGAGCCGCGTCGAGGCGGACTTTGACGCAGAGGAAGCTTGAGGATCAGGCCGCCTGCTCGTCGGCCAGACGGGCGGCTTCGAGCATGAGCCAGGCGAGGTCGAGCGTGAGCCCCGAGAGCGCCGTGCCCTTCGCGGGCGCCGAGCGCACGTAGAACGCAAAGCGCCCGCCCTGCCAGGCGGCGACGCGCACCAGCAGCAACGCGGCGCGGTTCTCGGCCACCACGCGCACCGTCTCGGCGTCGAGCACGCAGACCTGACTGAGCAGGTCGAGCACCGAGCGGTCGTGGGCGCGGCTCATCTCGAGCACATCCGCCATCAGCGCCGGGTCGACCACGCCCGCGTCGACCAGGGCCTGCTCGAACGTCGGCTGCGCCTCGACCTCGATGCGCGCGAGCTGCCCCGCGTCGAGCATCAGGCTGGCGTGGCCCGCCGAAGAGACCACCTGAAGCTCACCGGTGCGCCGGCTGACGCGCAGCACGTCGAGCAGCGCCATCAGCTCGAAGCTGTCGAGGTCGCCCTCCAGCGAAGGGGGGTCGGCGAGCAGCTCGGGGCTGGGGAACGCGCCGTCGTCGGCCAGGGTCGGGTCTTCGAGCGGCGGCGGCTCGGCGGTCATGGCCATCGGCGGGCGGGTGCCCAGCGCCTCGGCGACCGAGCGCACGAAGACGTCGATGCTGGAGCCGATCCAGCTTGAGAGCTCGACCGCGGCCGACCACGAGACCCGGCTGAGGTGCTCACGAAACTCGCGCGACAGGCGCACGAGGCCGTTGACCACCGCCAGGAGCTGCTCATCGGTGTCGGGGATGATCAGGACGCCGTCGGGCGCATCGGCATGGCCCAAAGCCACCGGCACGACCGGCGCGTCGAGACACAGGCGAAGTTCTTCGAGGCCGGGCAGGGCATTGCTCGCCAGCACCACGACGGGCCACTCCGACCACGTCGGCTCGATGGCCTCGGCGGGCGACGCGACGCGGGAGTCAAGGCCCAGGCCGTCCAGGCGGGCGACGAGCGGGGCCGCGGCTGTGCACGGCTCGCAGACCACGAGGATCCGTTCCCCGCCCCGCCCACCGTGCAACGCATCGCGCATCAATGGCTCCTGCTCTCCGCCGCTCGACAATGCGAGGACGAGCATAGCGCAGGGTCACCGAGTTGCCGAATTCGCTGAACTTCGTACGCAAGAGTCGCGAGTGGGATCCATGGCCCATTGATGGGTCAACCGTACTGGCCCACCCGTGTCTTCATTTTGTCAGTAGGCCGAGTTGGCACGGAATTCGATGTGGTCGGGCGCAAAGAAGAGCACGCGCTGGTCGGACGAGATGCCGGCAAGCTGCGCCGCGACCGTCGGCCCAGCGGCGGCGATCTGGGCGGAGAGCCAGGCATCAAAGAGCGGCTGGCGAGGCACGGCGGCGAAGGTCGAAAATTGGCTGTAGCTCATCTCGAACGCGGGCGGCGGCGGGCCGGTGATGCCCATCTCGGCGGCCCACGCGATGCCCAGGTCATTGAGGAACAGCGCATACCATCCGGGAAGGCAGGTCAGCTCGGCCTGCATGCCGACCGCGATGTTATTGGTCTCATCGGCCTCGGTGACCAGACCGGGCGCGTCGACGACGATGGAGAACCAGTCACACGAGAAAGGCTTGGGCGTCAGATAGGCCACCTCGCCCTGGTAGGGCTGCGGCGGCTCGGCAAAAAAGGCTGGCGCGCCGGGATGGTACTGATAGGTCAGCTGCGTGCCGAGCGTGGCTTGATCGCCTTCGTTGATGGCGCCATAGCGCAACTGGGTCACCGGCGGCGCGCCGCTGGTCACCAGATGCCAGAAGGGTCGGTACTCGGGCGCGAAGCTGCCGGCATGCCCCAGCGCGTTGAGCTGCGCCTGGTAATCGGTCAGATAGGCGCCCAGGGTGCAATGCTCGCCCGCCTGGCAGACATAGCCTTCCACCGCGGCGGCCGTCCAATCGGCGGGCGACAGGCGCGGCGGCCAGGTGTCGACCGTGGGCACGCCGGCGAGCATGAACTGCGGCGTCATGAACAGGGTATGGGCAAACCGCCGCAGCCGCCGGGCGGCGCCGGCCGCGGTGTGGGTGGTCTCGACGGT
>JAGQJJ010001513.1 GCA_020430675.1 Myxococcales bacterium | reverse complement strand
TCGCCACCGACGGCGAGCAGACCGAGATGCACGTGCAGATCACGTACGACGGCCCGCCCAGCGAGTTCGGCTGGCTGCTGCCGGCCCCACCCGACGTCGACGTGGGGCTGTCCAGCCAGGCGCTCTTCCCCGCGCTCGATGCCTTGCTGCGCCCGGTCTTCCGGCTGACCCCGCGCTTCGCCGACTGCGGCTTCGGCGGCGTCGGCGGCCAGGGCGGCGCCGGCGGGTTCGGCGGCGAGGGCGAGGGTGAAGGCGAGGGCGAGGGGCCCCGGGTCGACGTGCTCGAACGCCGGGCGCTCGGCCCGTTCGATCAGGCCACCCTGCGGGCCGACAGCGTCGACGTGCTCGTCGAGTGGCTGGTGGAGAACGGCTACCAGCGCCCCGAGGGCGCCGAGGAGATCCTCGCCGACTACGTGGGCACCTCGGTCTTCGTCGCGCTCAAGCTGCAAGCCGACGCCGACGTGGGCGACATCCGCCCGATCCGCTTCCGCTACACCGCGCCGACGATGGCAGTGCCCCTGCGG
>JAGQJJ010001512.1 GCA_020430675.1 Myxococcales bacterium | reverse complement strand
CCTTGAGGGCGCCATCCAGATCGATGTGGAGTTCGAGAAGATCTTCGAGAAGGAGCTCGAGGGCCTGCCCATGCCCGACCTGCGGGTGCACGGGGCCGAGGTCGAGTCGGGCAGCCTGGGCATCACCGCCGAGACGGGCATGGAGCTGACCCCCGGCGAGGGCAAGGACCTGCGCCGCGTCACCGCCGAGGAGCTGCCCAAGGCCGTGCGCCTGCGCAGCGAGGAGGAGCTGCGGCTGGCCTACACCTACGCCCGCGCCCCCTGGGGCCTGACGCTGGGCATCAAGCGCAACAAGACGGTCGAGACGCTCGACGCCGTGGCCCGCCACGTCTGGCTCGAGTCGAACGTCCTGGAGAACGGCCACCGCGTGACCCGGGCCACCTACGAGGTCGCCAACGAGGACCGCCAGTTCGTGAAGCTGAAGCTGCCCCAGGGCTCGGCGGTGCTCTCGGTGAAGTCGGATGGCCGCAAGGTGAAGGCCGTCGAGGACGACACCGGCACCGTCGCCATCCCGCTGCCCAAGA
>JAGQJJ010001511.1 GCA_020430675.1 Myxococcales bacterium | reverse complement strand
AGGGTGGCCAGCATGCGCAGCGCGGTGGGCGGCAGGAAGGTGTTGCGCACGCCCGCCTTCTCCATAAGGCCGAGCGCCCATTCCGGATCGAAGCGGGCGACGCGGGCGGCGACGACCGGCACGCCGAAAAAGAGGCCGGGCAGCAGCACGTTCAAGAGCCCGCCGGCCCAGGCCCAGTCGGCCGGGGTCCACAGCATGTCGCCCGGTTGCGGCAGGAACTCGTGGTGCGTCTCGACGCAGGGCAAATGGCCGAGCAGAACGCGCTGGGCATGCAGCGCGCCTTTCGGCTGGCCGGTGGTGCCCGAGGTGAAGATCATCAGCGCGGGATCGTCCGGGCCTGTCTCGACGGCGGTGAAATCCGGCGAGCCGGCTTCGACCAGCGCGTCGAAATCCCTCGCGCCATCGACGCCGCCGACGGCGACAACAGCGGCAAGTTCGGGGAAATCTCCCCCCGAGGCATCGAGTTTCGCCTTGCCGTCGGCATCGAGGACGATCGCCTTGGCGCCGGAAAGGTCGAGGCGGTAGGCA
>JAGQJJ010001510.1 GCA_020430675.1 Myxococcales bacterium | reverse complement strand
GATCCACACGGCGAATACGATGACTGCACCGAAGCCATCGAAGCCTGCGATGATGACGCCGACGATGATGGCATCCCCGACCGCCGTGACAACTGCCCGAACGCGCCCAACCCGGACCAGCAGGACATCGACGGCGACACACTCGGCGATGCCTGCGACGTCGATGACGACGGCGACAATCGACTCGATGAGGTCGACAATTGCCAGTTCACCTACAACCGCGGCGCCCGCGACATCGACGGCGACGGGCTGACCGACTTTTCGATCCAGGGCGACGTGGACGGCGATGGCATCGGCGATGCCTGCGACCCCGACGCCGATGATGATGGCATCGACTGCGGGCTCGACGAGCGCTGCGCCACCGACGAAGACGGCGCTGACAACAACCGCAACAACGTCATCGACGAGCCCGGTGAATGCATGGTTGACGTCGAGGGCTGCTTCGCCGCCCTCGACCTGGTCGACAATGACCTGGACGGTTTTGTCGATGAGCGCAACGAGCTCTTCCTTCCTTTTGCCCGCTATCCCGG
>JAGQJJ010001509.1 GCA_020430675.1 Myxococcales bacterium | reverse complement strand
ACCCGCTCGAGACGCTCGACCAGCGGCTCGAGCTCGAGGATCTGGTCGTGGGTGACCAGGTCGACGGCGCCGCCGGCGAGCAGCACGCCCCAGGACTCGAAGAGCGAGATGTCGAAGGAGTAGGCCGCGGCATAGAGCATGAGGTCGCCGGGGCCGAAACCGAAGCGCGCGGCGCTGACCCCGAGGGTGTGGGCCAGGTTGCGGTGGCTCACCTCGACCGCCTTGGGCTGGCCGGTGGTGCCCGAGGTGTAGATGCGGTAGGCCAGGTCGTCGAGGGCCGGGGACCCGGGTGCGCCTCCGCCAAGGCGGCCACGGGAGGGCGCCCCTACGGCGTCCACGGCGACGGGATCGTCGACCAGGACGACCTCGGGAAGCACCCGGCGGAGGTCTTCGGGCAGCGTCTCGACGACCGCGCGACGGCTGACCACCAGCACCGGTTGCGAGTCCCGGCACATGAAGACCAGGCGCTCCGACGGGTAGCTCGGGTCGAGGGGCACGAAGGCACCACCGGCGTACCACACCGCAAGGGT
>JAGQJJ010001508.1 GCA_020430675.1 Myxococcales bacterium | reverse complement strand
ACCGAAATGCCCCAATCCTATGGCCTGAACGGTTCGGAAGGCGCGGAAGTCGGCGATGTGAACGGCGACGGCAAGCTGGATGTCGTCGCGGTGGGTACCGACTTTGCCGTGGTACTGTTGGGCAACGGCGACGGGACCTTCAACCAGCAAGGCAATTTTGGCGTATCCGGCGACTATTCCCGCGGCATTGACCTGGGCGACCTCGACGGCGACGGCGACCTCGACGCTTTCGTGGTAAATGCCCAGGCGGGGCAGCTCAATTCAATTTTCCCGCCTTCTCCGGATCGGGTTTTCCGCAACGATGGCGCCGGCAATTTCAGTCCCGACCCCGAAACCTACGGCGACAATGAGGCCGGCTGGGATGTGGAACTGGGCGACCTGGATGGTGATGGCGACCTGGATGCTTTTGTAGCCAACTGGCACAGCGAACCCGACCAGGTGTACTTCAACGATGGGGACGGTAGCTTCACGATTAGTCCGCAGGTTTTTCCCGACTGGCCGGACCGGAACGTATCCCTGTACGATATGGAC
>JAGQJJ010001507.1 GCA_020430675.1 Myxococcales bacterium | reverse complement strand
ACCTTCTTCGTCGCTGCCGCCGTCGGCCGCCACGCCCGCATCGCCCGAGGCCCCGGCGTCGCTCGAAGCGCCCGCGTCGGGCGCGCCCGCGTCGGGCATCCCGCCGTCCGCCATGCACCCGTTGGAGGTGCTGGCCGCCTCCGCCGGACACGCGTCGCACACGTCGCCGAGCGCGTCCCCATCGCCGTTCGCCTGGTCGGCGTTCGCGTCGGCGCTGCAGTTGTCGCAGACGTCGCCCACGCCGTCCGAATCCCCATCCGTCTGGTCGTTCGGGTCGCTCGCGCAGTTGTCGCACGCGTCGCCGAAGGCGTCGGCGTCGGCGTTCGCTTGATCCGTGTTGGCGGTGCTCGCGCAGTTGTCGCAAACGTCGCCCACGCCGTCCGAGTCCGCATCGACCTGGTCCGCGTTCGCGACCGCCGCGCAGTTGTCGCAGACGTCCCCGAGCCCGTCGCCGTCCGTGTCCGCGTTGGTCGCGTCCGCCACGTCGGGGCAGAGATCGCAGACGTCGCCCACGCCGTCCGAGTCCGCGTC
>JAGQJJ010001506.1 GCA_020430675.1 Myxococcales bacterium | reverse complement strand
CAAGCAGCTCGGCGCCCTGAAGCGGCCGGTGAGGCCGGCGCGCCGACCCCCGAGGTCTGCGACGGCGTCGACAACGACTGCGATGGCGCCGTCGACGAGGCCATCACCCCCGTCGCCTGCTACGGCGGCCCCGAGGGCACGCTGGGCGTGGGCCCGTGCCTCGCCGGCGTGCGGCGGTGCGTCGGCGGCAGCCTGGGCCCCTGCCAGGGGCAGATCCTGCCGGCGGTGGAGATCTGCGACGCCCTCGATGACGACTGCGATGGCCGCGCCGACGAGGGCTGCCTGCGCTGCGGAGACGGCCGCCTGGACGCGGGCGAGGCCTGCGACGACGGCAACCTGGTGGATGGCGATGGCTGCGCCGGCGACTGCACGCTGGAGGGCCTGCTGGGCGGCCTGCTGCCGGGCGTGCAGCGCGACGTGCCCCTGGCCGCCATCACCCAGCGCGGCTGGACGCAGTGCTACGCCGGCCCCTACAGCCACGCCGGCACGCCCCTCGACGACGTGCTCAACGGCTGCGCGGGGGAGCAGCTC
>JAGQJJ010001505.1 GCA_020430675.1 Myxococcales bacterium | reverse complement strand
TACTCCTTCTGCGAGCGCTCCATTTGCTTCTTCACGCGGGAGCGGATCTTCTTCTCGACTTGAAGAATCTCCATTTCCCCGTTCATGAGCTCGTAGAGCCGTTGCAGCCGCTCGGTCGGATCAATGGTTTCGAGGATCGTTTGGCGGTCGTTGAGCTTGATGGACGCGAGGTGCACCACCACCGTATCGGCGAGGCGCGATGGGTCTTCGATGGTCTGAATCGTGTTGAGCGTTTCTGGGGGGATGCGCTTGTTGAGCTTGACGTAGGCCTCGAAAGTAGACTGGACCGAACGCACGAGTGCCTCGATCTCGACGCCCTCCGTGGACGGTTCGTCGATCGGATCGACCTCGCACAGGAAAAACGTTTCGTTCGGGATGAAACGGGAGATGGCCGCCCGCCGACGACCCCGGACCAGAACTTTGACGGTGCCGTCCGGCAGGCGAAGGAGCTGTTCAATCTTGCCGATCGTTCCGGTGGTGAAGATGTCCGCTTCTGCCGGGTCGTTGGTTTTCGCCTTCTTCTGCGCCGCGA
>JAGQJJ010001504.1 GCA_020430675.1 Myxococcales bacterium | reverse complement strand
CCGGCGGCCAGGGCCGCGAGTGGTGCGACGCCGAGGTGCTGCGGCGCTTGAAGCGCAAGGCGCTCTCAAGGCTGCGCGCCGAAGTGAGGCCGGTTGAACCGGCGGTCTACGCGCGCTTTTTGGCCGACTGGCAGGGCATCGGCGGGCCGGGCGGCGGGCCGGAAGCGGTGGCGACGGCGCTCGAATGCCTCGATGGCGCGGTGGTGCCCGCCTCGGCGCTCGAAGCCGAGATTCTGCCCGCGCGCATCGCCGACTATCGGCCCGCCGACCTCGACCTGCTCTGCGCCTCGGGCGAGGTGATCTGGCGCGGGCATCGGTCGCTCGGCACCAGCGATGGCTACGTCGCGTTGTACTTCGCCGATCGCTACGCCGATGAAGCGCCGCCGCCCACGACGGCCGAGGGGCAGCTGGTCGAGCGGGTGCGCGAGGCTCTGCGACAACGCGGCGCGGTGTTTTTCGGCGAGCTGGCGCGCGCGGTCGGCGGCTTCCCCGGCCACGTGCTCGACGCGCTGTGGGCGCTGGTCTGGGCTGG
>JAGQJJ010000149.1 GCA_020430675.1 Myxococcales bacterium | reverse complement strand
AAAAAAAAAAGACAACGCGCGCGCCGCGGTGCCGGCGTTGCGCGCGCTGGCGGCGACCGGTGGCGATCGGATCGCGGCGCTCGCCGAAGCCGCGATCGCCGCGATCCAGGGTCAGGACGAGTAGTCGCCGCGGGTCGCGGGCCGGGGTCTGTTGACCCCAGAAGGCGGCCGAGACCCTGGGAACCATTGACCCCAACGCGGCTCGCGGATCGGTTTGCTTCAAGGCTGCGGGGTCTGGCACCTTTTTTGATTGGTGGATCTACGGGCCGGTGTACCCGGCCGACCAATCAAAGGAGACCCCTGGTGCGTCGCACGCTCCTCCCGATTCTGGTCCTCAGCGCCGTGATCGCTGCGCCCGTTGCCGCCACCGCGGCGGTCACGCCCTTCGGCGAGCGCGTCAACGCAGCCATCAATCGCGGCCTCGACTGGTTCCGGGCGAACCAGGCGGGCAATGGCGGCTGGGGCAACCCGACCGGCCTCGGCATCCTCTGCTTCCTCGAAAAACGCGCGTCCGCCGACTGGAACGCGCCCGCGGTCGGCTACGCGGGCATGGACGCCGCCGATCAGGGCCGCGTGCGCAACGCGGTGCGCTACTGCATCGACAGCATCGGCGGGCTCTCGCAGGGCGGACCGAGCAGCTACGAGACCGGCTCGTGCCTGATGGGCATCAGCCTCTACCTGGTCACCGGCGGCCCAGACAATGTGGGCGCGCGGGTGGTGGTCTCGCAGGCGGTGGCCAACGGCGTCGCTGCCCTGCGCGGCACCCAGGGCAACGCCGGCCAGAACATCGGCGGCTGGAACTACAACAACCCGGGCAACGACGGCGACCTGTCGACCACGCAGTTTGCCATGGCCGGCCTCTCGGCCGCCGCGGCGCTGCGCCCCGACGCCGACGACACCCTGCCCCGCGCGGTGACCTTCATCACCAACGCCAAGAACGGCGATGGCGGCCACAAGTACCGCGGCGGCGGCAACTACATCTCGACCCATACGATGACCGCTTCGGGCACCTGGACCTATCGCCTCGCCGGCCTGCCGGTCGGCGACGCCCGCGTGCAGGCCGCGCTGACCTGGCTGCGCAACAACTATCGGTATGACTCGATCATCCAGGCCAACGGCTGGCCGGGCCAGTACTACTACATGTGGGCGGCGGCCAAGGCGCTGGAGGTCAGCGAGGACGATGGCAGCGGCAACTTCCTCTTCTCGGACCAGATCGGCGGCGTGCGCGACCCGGCGGCCGATGGCTTCCCCGATGAGACGCCGCGCTGGTACTACGACTTCGCGTGGTATCTGACCAACGTGCAGCAGGGCAACGGCGGCTGGACGGGCAACGCCTGGGACAATACGGCGGCGACCGCTTTTGCCATCCTGGTGCTTCAGCGCTCGCTCGGCGGCGTGTGCATCGTCGACGATGACATGGACGGCCTGTGCAGCACCGAAGACAACTGCCCCGAGGTGCCCAACCCCGACCAGGAGGACCAGGACGGCGACAACCTGGGCGACGCCTGCGACAACTGCCCCGATGTGCCCAACCCCGACCAGATCGACGAGGACGGCGATGGCATCGGCGATGCCTGCGATGACATCGTCTGCGTCAACGACGGCCTGCCCGACCTGTGCGATGGCCTCGACAATGACTGCGACGGCCGCATCGACGAGGGCCCCGACGGCGGCTCGCCGGTGGCGCCCGGCCCCTGCGCGACCGACGTGCCCGGCGTCTGCGGCGTCGGCGAGCGGCAGTGCATCAACGGCGAGGAGGTCTGCGTCGGCGACACCGTGCCCAGCGAAGAGGTCTGCGACGGCCTCGACAATGACTGCGATGGCACCGTCGACGAGGGTCTGCGCAACGCTTGCGGCACTTGCGGTGCGCTGCCCGAAGAGACCTGCGACGGGCTCGACCAGGACTGCGATGGCACCGCCGACGAGGGCGACCTGTGCCCCGGTGACTCGGTCTGCTTCGAGGGCACCTGCCGCGACCCGTGCACCGGCAACGAGTGCCTGGGCGGCAACAACCTCATCTGCGACCAGGAGAACGACCTGTGCCTCACCCGCTGCGACGTGGCCGACTGCGACCCGTCGCTGGCCTGCGAGGAAGAGACCGGCGTCTGCTACGACCCGTGCGCGGGCACCGAATGCTCGGCGGGTGAGCGCTGCTGGCAGGGCGAATGCGCGCCCGATGACTGCCTGACCACCGGCTGCGCCGATGGCAGCGTCTGCAATGGCATCGAATGCCTGCCCGACCCGTGCGCCGCGGCCAACTGCGACCCGGGCTCGTATTGCCGCAACGGCCAGTGCATCCCCTCGTGCGCGTCGGTCTCGTGCCCGCTGTACCAGAGCTGCATCGACGGCCAGTGCGTGCCCGACGAGTGCGGCGGCGTCACCTGCCCCGACGGCCAGATCTGCGCCGGCGGCGCTTGCGTGCAGAACCCCTGCGAGGGCGTGGAGTGCCGCGAAGGCCAGCGCTGCGCCGATGGCTTCTGCGTGTTCGACGACTGCCAGAACGTCGAGTGCCCGGCCGGCCAGGAATGCGTGATGGTCAACGGCTCGCCGCAATGCCTCTACCGCGACCGGCCCGACAGCCCGTTCACCCCGCCCCAGCGCGGCGATATGGGCATGGGCGGCCCGCCCGATGACGGCGCCGGCGGCGGCGGCGGCCAGCCGCCCGATGGCTTCGACGGTGGCATCGCCGATGGCGGCTTCATCCCCACCTTCGACGGCGGCAGCGGCGCCGATGAGCCGCCGACCACCGAGGGCTGCAACTGCGACGCCAGCGACCGGGCGCCCTCGCCCTTTGCGCTGCTGCTGCTGCCCCTGCTGATCGGCCTGCGCCCGCGCCGCCGGCGTTGATCTTGCTGGCCCGGCCGGGCCTTGGGGCGTAGTCTCAGCGACGCATCACCGTCGACGAGACGCCCCATGATCGACACCTCTCAGCGGCATATCCGCTTCTTCGACGTCGGCGAGACCAACGCCGGCTCGATCTCGCAGAATTGGCTGCACGTCATCAATAATGGCATCGGCGAGGCCATCCGGCTGCCGGTCCTGGTCGCGCGCGGCCGCCACGACGGCCCGGTGCTCGGGCTGACCGCGGCCGTACATGGCAACGAGATCAATGGCATCCCGATCATCCAGCGTCTGATCCGCGAGCTCGACCTCGAAGAGCTGCGCGGCGCGGTGGTCGGCGTGCTGGCGGTCAACGTGCCGGGCCTGCTGCTCAACCAGCGCGTGTTCAACGATGGCACCGACCTGAACCACGTGGCGCCGGGCAAGCCCGATGGCAACGTCAGCCAGGTCTATGTGCACCGCGTGCTCGAGCGCATCGTGCGCAAGTTCGACTTCCTGATCGACCTGCACACCGCCAGCTTCGGGCGGGTCAACTCGTTCTACGTGCGCGCCGACATGGCTCACGAGCACACCTCGCGGCTGGCGCGCCTGCAGATGCCCGACATCATCGTGCACAACCCGCCCAACGACTACACGCTGCGCGGCGCCGCTGCGCAGTTGGGCATCCCGGCCATCACCGCCGAGCTGCGCGACCCCAACATCTTCCAGCAGGACGTGATCGAGACCGCGGTCACCGGCCTGCGCAACGTGCTCTACGACCTGGGCATGCTCGAAGGCAGCGTGCTCTGCCCCATCGTCGACACGGTGCTCTGCAGCGGCTCGTACTGGCTGTACACCGATGAGGGCGGCATCCTCGAAGTGCGGCCCGAAGTCACGCAGATGGTCAAGCAATTCGAGACCATCGCCGAGGTCTTCACCGTCTTCGGCCGCCCGGTGCGCGAGTACCGCGCGCCGGAAGACGCGATCGTCATCGGGCGCAGCGTCTATCCCATCAACCAGACCGGCAGCCGCATCGTGCACCTGGGCAAAAACCCGCGGCAGATCCCCTGCATCGCGACCGATCCGACGATGCCCAAGCTCTGACGGTCAGTACGGGCTGGCAGCGGGCGGCGCGGGATCGACCGCGGGTTTTGGTGTCGGGGCAGGCGGCGCCTTCGCCAGTTCGAGCCGGCGGATGCTCTTGAGCACCCGGCCCACCTCATAGGTCACCTTGTCGACGCCCTCTTCCTGGGCCAGCCCGACCACCACCACCGAGCGCCGGGCGTCGATCACCAGCGACATCAGCGAGACCAGCGCCGAGATTTCGTCGAGCTTTGTCTTGCCGTCGCCCGTGATGCCCGTCAGGCCGTTGATGGTGATCGCCGTCGGCGGCTCCATCTCGGCCTTGCCGAGATACGGCTTGAGCTGCGGTTCAAGCATCTCCAGCGCCTGGGCGGCGTCGCCCGTGTCGACGGGGATGAACATCAGCGTGACCGCCGGATCTTCGTGCAGCACGGTGAACATCGGACCGTCGGTCGAGAGCTTCCAGCCATCGGGCACGAGCACCTCGATGCCGATGGCGGGCGCGCGGTGCACTTCTTCGGCGTGCAGCAGACCAGGTACGAGCAGGCTGATCAGCAGAGCGAGCGGACGAAGCGACATGGGCACTTCCTGACGGGGGTGGCGCGTGGAAGTGTAGCACTGCGCCGGGCGGTCAGATCTCGACCGTCTTGTGGAAGACCACCTTCGGATACTGCTCGGCGGCGTAATTCACCGCCCACTCGCTCTGGGCGATATAGGCGTGGTTGCCGTGGATGTCGGTGTAGATGCGCCGTCGCTGCTCTTCGATGAGCTTGTCGAGCGCGTCTTCGTCGTCGCAGGTGATCCAGCGCGCCGCGGCGAGCGGCACCGATTCGAAGCGGGCGCGCACGCGGTACTCGGCTTCGAGCCGCGAGGCGATGACGTCGAACTGCAAGATGCCGAGCGCGCCGACGATATAGTCATTGCCTTCCAGCGGCCGGAAGAACTGCGCCGCGCCCTCTTCGCACAGCTCTTCGAGGCCCTTGAGCAGCGCTTTGGCCTTGAGCGGGTCGAGCAACAGCACGCGGCGGAACAGCTCGGGCGCAAACGCCGGGATGCCGGTGAACTTGAGCGCCTCGCCCTCGGTGAAGGTGTCGCCGATGCGGATGCCGCCATGGTTGTGCAGGCCGATGATGTCGCCGGGGAACGCCTCTTCGGCCACCACGCGGTCGCGGGCCAGGAAGGTGGTGGCGTTGTTGACCGCCATCGTCTTGCCGGTGCGCACATGGGTCAGCTTCATGCCGCGGGTGTACTGGCCCGAGGTGATGCGCACGAAGGCCATGCGGTCGTGGTGCTGGCGGTCGAGGTTCGCCTGAATCTTGAAGCAGAAGCCGCTGAAGGCCGCCTCTTCGGGCGCCACCACGCGGGTCAACGTCAGCCGTTCGAGCGGCGGCGGCGCCTGGCGCACGAAGTGGTCGAGCAGCTCCTTGACGCCGAAGTTATTGATCGCGCTGCCAAAAAAGACCGGGGTCTGCTGGCCGGTCAGATAGGCCTCGGGGTTGAAAGGCTCAAGCGCGCCGAGCAGCTCGACCTCTTCGCGCAGCTTGTCGGCGAGCAGCGAGCCGACCCAGCCGTCGAGGGCCCGATCGGACAGGTCGTCGAGCACCACGCGCTCGTTGCGACGGCCGCGCTCGGTGGGCTGGTAGAAGATGACCTTGCGGTGCACCAGGTCGTAGATGCCCTCGAAGTGTTTGCCCATGCCGATGGGCCACGTCAGCGGCACGCAGGCGATGTTCAGGTTCTCTTCGACGTGCTGCATCAGCTCGAAGGGGTCGAGGCCCTCGCGGTCGAGCTTGTTGGCGAAGGTCATGACCGGCGTGTCGCGCAGGCGGCAGACGTCCATCAGCGCCTTGGTGCGCTCTTCGACGCCCTTGGCGTTGTCGAGCACCATCAGCGCGCTGTCGACCGCGGTGAGCACGCGGTAGGTGTCTTCGCTGAAATCCTCGTGGCCCGGCGTATCGAGCAGGTTCACCGCGAAGCCTTCATACTCGAAGCTCATCACCGCGGTGCTGACCGAGATGCCGCGCTGCTGCTCGACCTCAAGAAAGTCGCTCGCCGCGTGCCGCGAAGCGCGCCGCGCCCGCACCGCGCCGGCCATCTGGATGGCCCCGCCGAAAAGCAGCAGCTTCTCGGTGATGGTCGTCTTGCCCGCGTCGGGGTGACTGATGATGGCAAACGTACGGCGACGGCGAAGTTCTTGAGTGCGGCTCATGGCCGCGCAAGATGGTGCATCGCGCCCGGCCGGGTCAAGCCTCGCTCATCATCGGCCGCCGCGGCAGGTCGACTGGACGCCGCCCGGTCGACCTCGTATGACGGGCGCATCAAGGCCCATATGGGAATGCCGCGCCGAGAGATCGATGCACCGCAAACGACCAGATCCCCAACGAGCGGCAGATGATCCGATCGACCTGCACCTGTGTCTGCCGGGGCTGCTCTCGGCCGCGTTCGCCCGGTTCCAAGCTCAGGCGCAGCCCGCGGCCCATGGCGTTCGGCTCGTGCGCGAGGCCGCGCGGCTTTGCGAGCAAGGCCCCGGGCGCTTGATCGTGGTGGACGAGGCGCTTTGGTCCACGGAAGCGCTCACAGCGGTTCGCTGGCCGCGGCAGCGACCGATCCGGGTCTCGCTCTGGGCGCCGACCGCGGTTGAGGTCATCGCCCGGCTGCTCCGCGAACCCGATCCCACCGGGCGCGCCGAGGCGTTTGCCGCGCAGGCGCACAGGACATACGCCGCGCTGGCTCGCGCCGCCGAGCAGCTCGGCGCCGTGCAGCAGCGGTCGCTGGCCGACTTCAACTTCCGGGTCTTCGACGCCGTCACCACCGCTCTCGGAGTGCCCGAGTGGGCCGGGCGCCCGCCCGATATGGCCGACTGGCCACCGTTGGATGCCGAGGGACGGCTGGCGCTGGTCGATCTGGCGGACGTCATCGTCACCCGCTGGCGCGACGCCCGAAACCGGGCGGAAGCGAGTCGGCCGACATGACAGCCCCGCGGCAGCCCACGCTGTTTCTGCATGTCGGCACCCACAAGACCGGCACGTCGAGCATGCAGGCGACGCTTCATGCCAATCGCCAACGCCTCGCCGAGCGCGGGGTGTGCTACCCGACCGAGGGCGTCTATTGCACGCCCGCCGGCTGGGCGGGGCCGCCGCCCGAGGGCGGGCATCGCTACCTGGCGTTCTCGATGATGGGCACCTGGCCGCACTGGGATGACCGCGATCACACCGCGCCGCTGACCGAGTGCCGCGCCGCGCTGCGGGCCGATCTGACGGCGTGGCGCGCTCGATGGCCCGAGCGCCGGGCCGATGCGGTCCTCTCCAGCGAGTACTGGTTCCGCGATGTCGACCCCGCGGCCCTGCACGGTCTGGTCGAGGGGCTGGGATATCGCGTGGTGGTCATCGCCTATCTGCGCCGGCAGGATGAGTTCATCTGTTCGCTCCACGACCAGCAGGTCCGCGCGGCGCTGACCACCGCGCCGTTGGCGCGATTTGTGGAGCAGTGCCTGGACGATCCGACCGCGTACCCCTGGTATCACCACCGGCTCGCGCGCCTCGCGGACGTTTTCGGCCGTAACACCCTGATCATAAGGCCTTTTGAGCCCGAGCAGCTGCACGATGGCGAGGCGGTCGCCGACCTGCTTCATCTCTTGGGCATCGCCCTAGCAGCACCCGGGGAAAGTCAGAAATTCAAGAATATCGGACAATTACCCAGGGTTGAAATGACCCTCGCGAGGTGATCGGATGGAGCTGCAACACAACGGCCGAGCCCCGCTCGGGTCGGGTTGAGGATCGGCGACTGGGAGACTGATCGCAAGCCGATCTTGAGGGGGCTCGATAGGAGCCCCATGCCGACGCTCAACTTCGCGCAGAACTCCTTCTTCGAACCGCAGTTCATCTCCCCCGGCTGCGCGCCGGTGGGCAGCATGTGCTGGCTGCTGGCCCACCACCGGCAGATGGTGTGCGCTCCGTTCCTTCTGGCCGGCTGGCGGGGTGGAGGCCGACTCGGGCGCAAGGCGTGGCCGGCGTCGGTGCTGCTGGCGGTCGTGCTCCTGCGCTGGAGCGAAGGTCTGCCGCGCGAGGCAGCGCTTCGGCGGGCAGCGACCGACCTGGGCTGGCGGGCGGCGATGGGCTTGCCGGCCGACGTGCCCGCGCC
>JAGQJJ010001503.1 GCA_020430675.1 Myxococcales bacterium | reverse complement strand
CTGCTCAACCTCGCCGAGCAGACGCTGGTCGCTCTGCGCCGTGCGCTTCAGCTCGATCGCATGGGCGAAGACGACGACTTCGGCGGACCCGTCGACCCGTCGGCGCTCGCGGCGGTCCTGGAAGCTACCCGTCATGTCGTCCAGGTCTCGGAAGCTGCCGGGCGTGCGCTCGACCGGCTGACCGGCATCGTCAAGCAGGTCGACGCCCGCGCGCGCTCGTCTCGGGTGGTCACCGAGATGGAGCTGATCACCTTCATCGCCCGCATCGTCGACTTCGTTCGGGAGCGCGGCGGGCGCGAGCTGGCGGCCGCGCTGATTCAGTGGCTTCAGCTCACTGCCCGAGGCGCATCGGGCAACCCGGGGCTCGCCTCCCCCGCTGACGAATGAGTCTGCCGCTGGCCAGCCACCCACCTCACGGTGAGCCTGTGTCGGCCTGCGGCTCGGCTTGCGACTCGGCTCGCGACTCGGCTCACGCTTCGGCCTCTGCTCTGGTCCGGCTCGGCCTGCCGCTCGTCGGTGGCGCTCTGCCCGCGG
>JAGQJJ010001502.1 GCA_020430675.1 Myxococcales bacterium | reverse complement strand
CACCTCGGTCGCGCCGCCCTTGCGCACGACGTCGACGGGCGCCGCGCCGGACGAGCCGCCGTGGGTGCCCAGGTCGTCCCCGGAGCGCCGGTCCTTGTGGAGCGCCGCGCCCTCGATGTAGGCGTCGGCGATCGCCGCCGTGAACAGGCGGATCGACCGGATGGCGTCGTCGTTCGAGGGGATGGGGTAGGCCGTCTCGTCGGGATCCGAGTTCGTGTCCACCAGGGCCACGATCGGGATGCCCAGCGAGGTCGCCTCCTTGACGGCGATGTGCTCCTTGACCGTGTCGATGATGAACACGGCGCCGGGCAGCTTGGGCATCTCGCGGATGCCGCCCAGGTTGCGCTTGAGCTTGCTCAGCTCGCGCTCCAGTCGGATGACCTCCTTCTTGGGGAGGCGCTCGACGGTGCCGGGGCTGAGGCTCTTCTCGACCTCGGACATGCGCTCCAGCGAGATCTTGATGGTGCGGTAGTTGGTGAGCATCCCGCCCAGCCAGCGGAAGGCCACGTAGGGCTGGCGGCAGCGGGCGGCCTC
>JAGQJJ010001501.1 GCA_020430675.1 Myxococcales bacterium | reverse complement strand
AATTCGAGGAACCGGAGTGGACGGTACTGCCCTGATCACCCCCGTTCAGCAGGGATGCGAAGCAGGGCAATAACGGATACCGATACCATAGCGTCCTGATGATGAACTGAGGCCACGGCAAAAATGAAACTGTATTCCTGGAACGTCAACGGCATCCGCGCGGTGCTCAAGAAAGGCACCTTCCAATCCTTCATCGCAGAACACCAGCCCGACGTGCTCTGCCTGCAGGAGACCAAGGCCGCACGCGACCAGGTGGAGATCGATCTCCCCGATTATCACGAGTACTGGAATTCGGCGGTGAAAAAGGGCTATTCGGGCACGGCCATCTTCTCCCGATCGAGACCGCTCAGTGTCACCAACGGCTATCCGATGAACTTTGCGAAGCGGTTCACCTTTGCCGATGAACTGGAACGCGACAGCGCCGACGAAGGGCGCGTGATCACCGCGGAGTACGACAATTTCTATGTGGTGACGGTGTATACCCCCAATGCCAAGGAAGACCTGAGCCGCCTCACGCTGCGCCACAAGCACTGGG
>JAGQJJ010001500.1 GCA_020430675.1 Myxococcales bacterium | reverse complement strand
TGGGCAGGGCCAGCCAGGCCGCGAGGCCGAGGCCCGAGAGCACCACGTCGAGGGTCGTCGGATCCATGCGCTAACCATACGATCGGACGAAGCCGCGCACGAGCAGCCCCCAGCCATCCGCCGCCACGAAGAGCAGCAGCTTGAACGGCAGGGCGATCAGCGTCGGCGGGAGGAGCGAGAAGCCCACGGTCGTCAGCGTCGAGGCGACCAGCAGATCGACGATGAGGAAGGGCAGCAGCAGCAGCACCCCGAGCTGGAAGGCGGCCTGCAGCTCGCTCAGCAGGAAGGCGGCGACGCGGTCCGCGGGCGAGGGGCGGGCCAGCTCGGCGGTGGGATCGAGGGCGACGGCGGCCTCCATCACCAGGGCCTGGCGGTCGGGGGGCGTGTGGGCGACGAGGAAGTCTTCGAGGACGGGCCAGGCGCGCTCGGCGGCGGCGGCCCAGGCCGCGGGATCCTCGCCGGGCAGGGGCCCCACGGCCTCCGCCGCGTCGCGGGCGACGGGGGCCATGACGAGGGCGGCCAGCACGGCCGCGAG
>JAGQJJ010001499.1 GCA_020430675.1 Myxococcales bacterium | reverse complement strand
GCTGCGACACGGGGCAGGACGCGGGCGCCATGAACGGCCGCGTCGTCCTCGAGCAGGCCCCGGTGGGCGGCTACTGGGTCATCGTCGACGGCCGCTTCGGCGTCGGCGGGCCCTTCAAGCTGACGGTGGAGGCCGAGCGCCTCGATCCCGGCTGTGCCGACGGCCGCGACAACGACGGCGATGGCCGCGTGGACGGCGACGACCCCGGCTGCGCGAGCCCCGATGACGAGGACGAGCGCGACGAGGCCGGCCCGCCGTCGGTCTGCAACAACGGCGAGGACGACGACGACGACGGCCTCATCGACTACCCGTACGACCCGGGCTGCCTGACCCGCGGCAGCGGCTCCGAGGAGGATCCGGCGGTGGCCCCGGCCTGCGCCAACGGCCAGGACGACGACGCCGACGGCTTCATCGACTTCCCGCTGGACGCCGGCTGCCAGGCCCGCGGCGACAACAACGAGGCGGATCCCCGGCCCCGGCCGGCCTGCGCGAACCGCATCGACGACGACATGGATGGCTTCATCGACTACCCGTT
>JAGQJJ010001498.1 GCA_020430675.1 Myxococcales bacterium | reverse complement strand
CCAGCCCGGCGAGGAAGGTGAGGTAGACGACGAAGGGGCCGGCGACGTCGAGCAGGAAGTCGGGCGAGACCAGCAGCTCGGCGGTGAGCAGGCCGCCCGAGAGGTCGGCGAAGAGCGCCAGGGCCAGCACGCCCATGGCCAGCTCGACCAGGGCGTAGCGCGCCGAGATGGCCACCCCGCATGCGGCGCAGCGGCCGCGGAGCATGAGCCAGCCCAGGACGGGCACGTTGTGGCGGGCCCGGATCGGCGTCTCGCAGGCGGGGCAGCGGCTGGCCGGGCGCACGATGGAGAGGCCCGCTGGCAGGCGGTAGATGACCACGTTGAGGAAGGAGCCGATGGACGCGCCGAGGATGAAGACCAGGGCCGCGAAGGCCAGGCCGAGCCCCACGCCGGTCATCGGACCTGGAGGGTGCCGACGCGCACGCGGTTCTGGCCGTCGTGCTTCACGCGCCCCTCATCCCAGTTCTTGACCTTGAGGCGCTCGTCGCTGCCCGGCGTGTAGAAGCCGATCCAGATGTCCTGCGGGCCCGACGGCG
>JAGQJJ010001497.1 GCA_020430675.1 Myxococcales bacterium | reverse complement strand
CGTGGAGGATGGCGACGGCGACGGGCTCCGCGGCTGCGAGGGGGACTGCGACGACAGCGACGGCGACATCTACCCGGGGGCCACCGAAATCTGCAACGGCCTCGACGACGACTGCGACCGCCGCATCGACGACGCCGGCAGCCGCACCTGGTATCGGGACGCCGACGGGGACGGCCTGGGGAGCTGCGACGAGGCCCTGAGGGCCTGCCTCCCCGGCTGCGAGGTCCCCGGCTGGTCCATGATCACCGGCGACTGCGACGACGCCAGCGCCCAGATCCCCGGCCCCGGGGGCGGCGCCTGCTGCGAGGTCGACGCGCTGATCTGCGATCTGCCGTTCAGGCAGGCGGGCCTCCTCGGAGGCAGGGGGAGCTCATGGGAGTGACGCCACGCACCAACGCCCGAGCCTGGCAGCGGCCCGCCGCCTGGCTGACCTTCCTGCTGCTGGGAGCGGCCTGCGAAGAGCTACCCATCCCAGCCACCGACGTCCAACAGGCGGCGAGCGAGCTGGGGGACTGGGACCGCGACGGCTGGCCCAG
>JAGQJJ010001496.1 GCA_020430675.1 Myxococcales bacterium | reverse complement strand
TGACCATCGACCTCGCCTCGAGCCCCGCCGGGCTGTCGATGGCATGGGCCGAGCGCAACGGCACCGTCATGTTCGGCCGCTCGGGCTGGGCCGAGGCGGGGCTCGACCCGCTGCCGGTGGGGCCCGAAGGCACGCTGGCGACCGAGGTGAAGATGGCGGGCGAGACCCGCTCGACGTTCGTGGCGTGGCTCGACGACGGGGTGCCGATGGGTCAGGTGCTCGACCCGGCCACCGGCGCGCCGCGCTTCGATGTCATGCCGCTGGGCGGTCCGCCGGGCGCGGTGGACCTGTCGGTGGCCAACAACGGCGAGGATGGCTTCGCCGCCGCCTGGCGCATCGCCGCGGGCGACGCGCCGGGTCCCATCTGGTTCGCCCGGATGGACAACAGCGGGGAGGCCATCACTTCGCTCGAAGCGTTGCCCGACGCGGTGGCGACCGATGCCTCGGTCATGGCCGACTATTACATCGACACCTATGCCATCGCCTGGACCGACGGCGCGGCGATACACATCCGGCGTATCGAGCGCGGCGCGGGG
>JAGQJJ010001495.1 GCA_020430675.1 Myxococcales bacterium | reverse complement strand
CCCAGGCGATCGAAGAGGAGGGCACGGCGTGAACGCGCGTCCGTCGACGCCGCGGGTATGGCTCGCGGCCATTCGTCCGGCCACGTTGTGGGCCGGCGCCGTGCCGGTGCTGGTGGGCACCGGGCTGGCCATCGCCAACGACGTGCTGCGCGTGGGGCCGGCGCTGGCGGCGCTGGCCGGGGCGCTGCTGATTCAGATCGGCACCAACCTGGTCAATGATCTGGCCGACTTCAAGCGTGGGGCCGATGGGCCTGACCGGCTGGGGCCGGCGCGGGCCACGGCGAAGGGCTGGTTGACGCAGCGCCAGGTCTTCGCGGGCGCGGCGTTGAGCCTGGCGGCGGCGGCGGGCGTGGGCGCGTGGCTGGTGGTGGTCGGCGGGTGGCCGATTCTGGCACTGGGCATCGCGAGCCTCATCTGCGCGGTCGGCTATACCGCGGGGCCAATGCCGCTGGGCTATGTGGGCCTGGGCGACCTCTTTGTGCTGCTGTTCTTCGGCTTCGCGGCGGTGGCCGGCACCTATTACGTGCAGGCCGGCA
>JAGQJJ010001494.1 GCA_020430675.1 Myxococcales bacterium | reverse complement strand
CCCTGTGGAACATCCTGCCCTGGGCCGTCGTGGCCCTGTGCATCGTGCTCGAGGCCTTCTTCGCGGACGCCGAGCTGTCGATCGTGTCGGCCAACCGCATCGAGCTCGAGCGCGCCGCCCGCGACGGCAACCCGGCCGCGCGCCGCGTGATCTGGTTCCGCGACCACCCCGACCAGCTGTTCGGCACGACGCTCGTGGGCACCAACGGCTGCACGGTCACCGGCACGACCGTGGCCTCGCTGACGCTGCTGCAGATCGATCCCCTGCGCGGCGACTGGTTCGCGATGGCCCTGATGGCGCCCCTGGTGCTGATGGGCGGCGAGATCATCCCCAAGAGCCTCGCGCAGGCCCGCGCGATCAGCGTCTCGCAGCTCTTGTCGGGGCCCCTGACCATCGTGCACCGCGTGCTGAGCCCCGTGGTGGCGCTGGTGCGCGCCTACACCCGCCTGCTGTATCGCGCCCTGGGCATCCGCGGTGATCAGGCCGGCTCGCCGGTGGCGTCGCGCGAGGAGCTGGTGCTGCTGATGCAGTCCGAC
>JAGQJJ010000014.1 GCA_020430675.1 Myxococcales bacterium | reverse complement strand
TTCGAACTCCGGCGCCACGAGTACCACTATCTCAGCGTACGCCATCGTCGACGCCGTGCGCGTCGCCCTCGAGCGCACCCCACCTGAGCTGAGCGCCGACATCGTCGACAAGGGCATCGTGCTCGCCGGCGGCGGCGCGCTGCTCAAGGGCATCGACATGTTGCTGCGCGAAGAGACCGGCCTGCCCGTCATGATCGCCGACGACCCGCTCTCGGCGGTGGTGCTCGGGTGCGGCAAGGCCCTCGACGAGCTCGCGCTGCTCAAGAGCGTCGCCGTCGAGGCCTGATCGGGCCGCGCGGTTCGATGGTCCGCCGCTTTGTCCCTCCCCGGTTGATGCCTGATGTGGGCTGACCGCCCTGACCTGCGGCGCGCCGTGGTCTCGTCGGCGGTGCTGATCATCCTCATCTTCGCCGCGTTGCTCTTCGACCGCCGCGACGGCCGCCCCGGCCCGGTGGGCAGCATCGTGGTCGCGCTGACCGCGCCGCTGCACGAGGGCCTCGCCAGCAGCGGGCGCGCGGTGCACGGCATCTGGCGCGACTACATCGCGCTGTGGGTCGTGCGTGACGAGAACCGCGTGCTGCGCGACCGGGTGCGGGCCCTGCAGGACGACGCCGCGCGCACCGCCGATCTGCTCGCCGAGAACGACCGCCTGCGGCAATTGCTTGAGCTGGCCGACAAGCGCAAGGATCTGCGCCTGCGCGCGGCCCGGGTGGTGGCGCGCAGCAACAGCCCGTTCTTCCGCGTGCTCAGCGTGGTCATCGACGTGGGCGACCCCGAGCTGATCGAAGCCGGCATGCCGGTCATCGCGCCGGGCGGCGTGGTCGGCCAGATTCGCACCCTCGACGGCCGCCGCGGCGAGGTGCTGCTGGTCACCGATCCGCGCAGCGCGATCGACGTGGTGCTCGAACGCAGCCGCGCCCGCGGCGTGGCGGTGGGCACCGGCGAGCCGGAGCGCTATGCGGCGCGCCTGGAATACCTGGAGCGCGCGGTCAGCGCGGTCGACGGCGAGCGCGTCCTGACCACCGGCGACGACGGCCGCTACCCCGAGGGGCTCGTGGTCGGCGAAGTGATGGCGGTGGGCAGCGCCGAGACCGGCCCCTTTCAAAGCGCGCGCGTGCGGCCGCTGGTCGACCTGGGGGCGCTCAACGAGGTGTTCATCGTGCTCGGCCAGACCGGCCTCACGCCCGACGGCGCGCAGTTCCGGGAGACGCCATGAGCGTCGCCCTGCCTTTGCTGCTCGGCTTCGCGATGCTCTGCGCCGAGGTCTTTCTGCGCGAGGCGCTGGCGGCCGACGCCTGGGCGCCGGACCTGCTGACGGTCACCCTCGTCTGGCTCGGCGCGCATCGCCCGGCGGCTTCTGGGGCGTGGATCGCCGCGCTGCTCGGCGTGATGGCCGACGGCTTCGCCGGCAGCCCATTGGGTGTGCACGCGCTGCACGCGGTGCTGCTCTATGGCGCGGCGGCCATTCTGGCGCGGCAGGTGCGCCTGCACGGCCTGATCGGCAACTTGCTGCTCGGTCTGGGCGGCGGCTTCGTGGGCCTCTTCCTGCTGGCGTTGATCTGCCGCGTCGCGCTCGGCGACACCACGCTCGCCGCTCGCATCGGCGCGCTGCTCGTGCCGCGCGTGATGGTCGTCGCGCTCGCCGCGCCTTTGCTACTGCCCCTCTTCAGCCGCCTGGACGCCCTTCTGGTGCGCCGCCCCGACGCCGATCGCCTGTGACCGGACGGTCAAGGTCGGATCCGGTTGGCCTGTGGCCGCGGTTCTGCTAGGTTAGGCGCCGTTTTCCGACCGATGCGCGCGCGTCGGCCCCGCGCTTCCCCAGCGCGACAGGACAAGATGTCGGACGTCTTCCTCGATGCTTCGGCGATCGGCTATCGGCATCGTGCCCGCCGATTGATGATCGCCGCATCCATCGCCTTCCTGGTGCTGCTCGGGCGGCTTGCCCACTTGCAGTTCATCGAAGGCGGCGCGCTGCAAGAGGCCTCGGCCCGCAACTTCACCCGCACCGTGGTGCTGCCCGCCGATCGCGGGGCCATCTACGACCGCAACGGCAAGGTGCTGGCGGTCAACCGGCCGTCGTTCGACCTGTACGTCACCCCAGCCCAGGTCAAGGACGCCGACGCGCTGGTCGCCAGCCTGCGCACCGTGCTCGACATCGACGAGCTCGACGCCGCCCGCCTGCGCGAGCGCATCGCCGAGCCGCGCGGCATGTGGCGGTATCAGGCGCTGCGCGTGGCCCGCGACGTCGACCGCGACCTGGTCGCGCGCGCCGAGGCGCTGCGGGCCCGGGTCGACGGCATTTCGATCCGCGTGCACTTCCGCCGCGAATACCCCGAAGGCGAAATCGGCGCCCACCTGCTCGGCTACCTCGGCCGGCCCACCGCTGACGAGCTCAACAACAGCGAAGGGCGTTACGGCACCGACTCGATGCTGGGCCGCTTCGGGCTTGAGAAAGGCTACGAAGACGTGCTCGCGGGCCACGACGGCTTCGAGCGCTATGCGGTCGACGCCCGCGGCGCCCGACAGCGCGGCGGCTGGGCCGAGCGCGCGATGGCCGGGGTCGATACCAAGCGCGCCCCGCAGCGCGGCCATGATCTGACGCTGACGGTCGACGCCGACGTGCAGCGCATCCTGGTCAAAGCGCTGCGCAACTACGAGTCGGGCGCCGCGGTCATCGTCGACGTGAACACCGGCGCCATCCTGGGCATGGTCTCGAAGCCCTCGTTCGACCCCAACGAGTGGTCGGGCCACCTCAGCCGCGAGACCAAGAAGGCCATCGACGACAACCCCTACAACCCGATGCTCGACAAGTCGGTGCACGCCTATTACCCGGGCTCGGTATACAAGGTGGTCACCGCGCTCGGCGCGCTGGAGCAGGGCATCCTCGACCCGGACGAGCCCATCGACAGCCCGGGCTCGTACGAGTACGGCAACCGCATCTTCCACTGCCACAAGCGCTCGGGGCACGGCTTCGTCGACCTCAACGGCGCCATGGCCGCCTCGGCTGACGTCTACTTCTACAAGCTGGGCGAGCAGCTCGGCATCGATACGCTGGCCACCTACGGCGAGCGCTTCGGCTTCGGCCATCGCACCGGCGTCGGCATCAACGGCGAAGCGCCGGGCGAGGTGCCCACGCGCGCCTTCCACGACGAGCATACGCGCGGCGGCTTCCAGCACGGGCTGGCCCTGTCGACGGCGATCGGCCAGGGCGCCGTGCGCACCAGCCCGCTGCAGATGGCGCTGGCCTACGCGGCGCTGGCCAATGGCGGCACGCTCTACAAAGCGCGGCTGGTGCAGCGCATCACCGCGGTCGATGGCAGCGAGGTGGCTCGCTTCGACCCCGAGGCGCGCAGCACGCTGCAGGCCACCGACGAGCATATCGCCGCGGTCAACCGAGCGCTGGAGCGCGCGGTCAACGATCCGAAGCTGGCCACCGGCCACCTCGCTGCGGTGCCCGGTGGGCGTGTGGCGGGCAAGACCGGCACCGCTCAGGTGCGCAAGATCGTGCGCGGGCCGCTCGGGCAGGACGTCAAGCGCTTCCGCGATCGCGACCACGCCTGGTTCGCTGCGTTTGCGCCCTATGAGTCGCCGCATATCGCGGTGGCGGTCTTCCTTGAGCACGGCGGCAGCGGCGGCAAGGACGCGGCGCCGGTGGCGCGCGAGATCCTCGAAGCCTATCACCAGCGCATCGAGCCCTTGTTCAGCGCGACGGCGTCGGCCGACGACGGGCGGCGCCGCGCGAGGCCATGATCCGCTCGATCTCGGCGGGCCGGATCGATTGGACGCTGATCGGCCTCGTCGTTGCGCTCGGCGGCATCAGCGTCTTCAACCTGCAATCGACGTCAACGGCGACCGGCTCTGAAGTCTACCTGCGCCACTTGTACTTCCTGCTGCTCGGCCTGGGGGTCATGGCGGCCGTCGCCGCCATCAACTATCGGAATTTGCAGCGTTTTGCCCCCGTCTTCTACGGCGTGGTCGTGCTGCTCCTGGCCATGGTGCTGGTGGTGGGCAAAGAGGTGAACGGCTCGCGGCGCTGGCTCGACCTGGGCGTGGTCGGCTTTCAGCCGTCCGAGCTGGCCAAGCTGGCCATCATCCTCACGCTGGCGAGCTGGTTTCAGCGCGTGCCGCGGCCCGCCGGATATACCCTGCGCGACCTGGTGCCGATGGGGCTGCTGCTCGGCATCCCCATGTTCCTCGTGCTGCAGGAGCCCGACCTGGGCCATACGCTGATGCTGATGTTCATCGGCGGCTCGATGCTGGCCTATGAGCGCTTCGAGCGGCGGGCGCTGCTTACCGTGGTCATCTTTGCGGTGTTCTTCGCGCCGGTGATGTGGAAGTTCGTGCTGCGGGACTACCAGAAGGACCGCATCCTGACCCTGCTCGACGGCCAGGCCGACAGCCTGGGCGCGGGGTGGCACGCGCGGCAGGCGCGCGTCGCGGTGGGCAGCGGCGGGTTGATCGGCAAGGGCCATCGCGACGGCACGCAGGTCGCCGGCGGCTTTCTGCCCGAGAACCACACCGACTTCGTCTTCGCCCACCTCGCCGAAGAGCACGGCTTCGCCGGCGCGGGGTTGGTGCTGTTGCTCTACCTGTTGCTGATCTTGTCCGCCTTGCGCAGCGCGGTGCGCGCAAGAGACAAATTTGGCGGCCACGTCGCAGTCGGCGTGGCCGCCATGTTCTTCTGGCATGTGCTGATGAACATCGGCATGGTGCTCAACTTGTTGCCGGTGACCGGGGTGACCCTGCCGCTGCTCAGCTATGGCGGCACCTCGGCGCTGACCGTGATGGCCGCGATCGGCCTGCTGCTCAACATCAAACTGCGACGAACCGCCCAGTGACGGCATCGAATCGACCGTCCGGCAAAGAGCCGCCTCACCAAGGAGTGCCCATGGGCCACTACATCGAAGTCTCCGACTCCACCTTCAAGCAAGAAGTCCTCGAAAGCGACGTGCCGGTGCTCGTCGACTTCTGGGCCCCCTGGTGCGCGCCCTGCCGGGCCATCGCACCGCACGTCGAGGCGATCGGTCAGGAGTACGCGGGCAGCGTCAAGGTCGCCAAGGTCAACGTCGACAACAACCAGCGCATCGCGTCGCAGTACGGCATTCGCGGCATTCCGGCGCTGCTGGTCTTCAAGAACGGCAAGGTCGCCACGCAGATGCAGGGCATGCCGCCCAACGCGCGCGACAAGCTGCGCCAGCTCGTCAACTCGGTGATGCCCGCCCAGCGCGGGGTCTGACAGGGGTGCGCGGCGCCGTTGATCCGTCGCGCTTGTCCGCGACGCCGCTGGCGGCGTGCTCGATGCTCGACGATGCCTGGCATCGCCTCCGGCCTTGCCAACGACGCCGCGCCCGGCGCGCTTGGGGAATCAACGGACTTGCCCCCCTGTGACCGCCCGATTTGAAGGCGGTCAGAAGGTGCCGTGCAGCCCCAGCGCGGCACCATCAGCGGTCGGCTCCACCGTTGGGGTGAGGGCCGGCTGCGCATCCTCCCCCAGATAGGTCACCAGCAAGAGCGACACGCCCGCGCCGAACATGGCGCCGCCCAGGCCGAGCGCGGTGATGCCGTGCGGCTTGGTGTTGTAGACCGTGGGGCATTCACGACGACCGCGGCCGTCGGAGCAGGTGACGTCGCCATCGAGCAGGATGAGGAAGGTGCCGCCCGCGGTGAGGATGGCGCCGCCGACCGCCAGGCCCCACCCGGTGGTGGCGAGGCCCTTGTCCACGCCGCCCGACGAATGCACGGGCGCCTCGGCCACCGGGGTCACGGGCGGCGTCACCGGCGCCGGCACCGGGGTCGGCACCGGGCTCGGCGCGATGACCACCGGCGCGGGCTTGAGCATGAACGCCAGCTTCACCGGCCGATCGAGCGCCGAGATGCTGCGCTGCTCGGTGGCAAACCCATCCTTCGTGACCTCGACGCGGTGCGTGCCCGGCTGCACCTTGAGCACGATCGGGGTCGCGCCCTGCGGCTTGCCGTCGATGTTCACCGTGGCGCCGTCAGGCGTGGTGGTCACCTCGACCGGGATGAGCCCCTCGGCAACCGCGGGCGGCGCGGGCGGCGGCGTCGGCGCCGCGGCGTTGAGCGCGCCGGCCACCTTGCCAAAAGCGTTGCTCAGCGTGCGGTTCACCTCTTCGGCGGCGCAAAGCTCGCAGACCGCCTCGGCCTGCCCGACGCGCTTGGCGAGGCCGTTGTCGTAGAGCACCAGGGTGACCTTGTAGATCTCATCGGTGTTGTCGACCGCCGGATGCAGCACAAAGCGCACCGCGGCGGCGCCGGCCAGATCGGCCGAGCAGCGGTCAGTGACGCAGCCCGGGGCCACGTTGGCCCTGCCCATGGCGGCCACCGTCTCGCTCGCCGGTTGCACCTGCGCCTTTTCGGCGACCACGCCCCGAAGGTGCGCCGCGAAGCCCTCGCCGATGGCCGGCGGCACGTCACCGCTGGCCTGAAGCGGGCTCATCGCCAACGAGGGCTTCTGGGCCAGCGCGAGGCCGGGCAAGGCCAACAGCAGCGCGACCGGCACGGCCAGGCGCAGCGGACGAAGGCGGCGGGGGGCGGGAGTCTTCATGTAGCCTCGGCAATCACTTCGGCGACAACAGCGGTCACATTGTCGAGACCGCCGGCCGCCAGGGCCAGTTCGACCAGATCGGTCGCCACCGTCTCCACGTCGACCTTGGTCCGGGCAAGCTGCGCGCGGATTGTCTCGTCGTCGACCAGGTCGGTCAACCCATCGGAGCAGAGCAGGTAGCGGTCGCCCACCTGCGGCTTGTCGGCGGCGGCGTCGACCTCGACCGAGGGCGAGAGCCCCAGCGCGCGCACGATGATGTTCTTGTAGGGAAACCGGCCCGCGTTCTCGCGCTTGATCACGCCCAGGCGCAGGTATTCGTTGAGCAGCGAGTGGTCGTCAGTGAGCTGGGCGAGCTTGTCTTCGCGCACTCGATACAGCCGGCTATCGCCCACATGCGCCTGGTAGAGCACGCCGTCTTCGAGGCAGATGGCCACGACCGTCGTGCCCATGCCCTTGCACTCGGGCCGCGTGCGCGAGGTCTCGATGATGATGCGGTTGGCGCGCTTGATCGCTTCGACCAGGCGGTCCTGGCCGGTCAGCTTGCGGCGGAAGAGCATCCAGCGCGATTGCGTCGAGTCGGGCTCGACCGAGAACGCCTCGGCCACCGCGCGCACCGTCAGGTCGCTGGCGACGTCGCCGGCGCGGTGCCCGCCCATGCCGTCGGCGACCACCGCGATGCCCAGCTCGACATTGACCAGCACGGCGTCCTCGTTGTGCGTCCGGACCTTGCCCGGATCGGAGGCCATGCCAAGTCGAAGGCGCAGCTTGCTCATTCGCCCAGCCTCTTGCCCAGCTCGATCACGCGCGCATCATCGGGGCAAAGCTCGCGCAGGCGGCTCAGGTGGGCGACGGCGACACGGCCCAGGCCGGCGGCCCACAGGCGTTCGGCCAGCGCAAAGCGGGCCTCGACCACGCCTTCGGGCGCCTTGTCGGCCGCGTCTTCGGCGCGGCTGAGCGCGATCAAGAGCTCGATCGCCTCTTTGAGCGTCGCCCGGCGCACCGGCTTGGTCAGGTAGAAGTCGGCCCCGACCGTCTGCGCGCGGCGCACGCTCTCCGAGTCGTCGAGCGCGGTCAGGATCATGATCGGCAGGTAACCGGGGTAGCGGACCTTCAGGTAGCGCGTGGTCTCGAAGCCGTCGAGCTGCGGCATCATCACGTCCATCACCACCAGCTCGGGCAGGTTGTTCTGGGTGACGAGGATCGCCTCCTGCCCGTTGATCGCGCGGTGCACCACATGCCCGAGCGCTTCAAGCTGGCGCTGGATGAGCATGGCGGTGTCATCATCGTCCTCGACGAGCAGGATGCAACGCTCCAGCTCGCCGGTGCCCTGCTCATCGAGGTTGCTCTCGGGCTCCATCGACTCCTCCAGAAGGCGTCTACCGCGCGACCGCGCTCCAGGGCGGCGCCAACACCGGCGCCTTCTCCTTTTCGCGCTCTGTCCGCTGCAATTCAATCTCGCGGAAAAGCGTCGCCGGCGCCACCGTGCTGACGGGCACATAACCGCTCTCGGCGCCGCAGAATCCATTGAAAACGCCCATCTCGGCGCCGGTGGCCAGAATCTTGCTCACGGCGGTCAGGGGCGTGCCGACCATCTCGACCCCGCGCACCAACGTCTCGGCGCCGGTGGTGGCGTCGACGCGATAGACCATGCGCGGCGTGCCCTTGAAGGCTTGATAGCCGTAGTTGCTGGTATTGGTCGAGCCGCCGGTGATGTCGCGGATGATCAGGCCGTAGGGTTTGCCCTGGCGGCGCGCTTCGGCGAGCAGCTCGGCTTTGAGCGCGTCGCGCGCCATGGGCTGCTTGCCTTCGACGATCAGGTTGCCCATGCGGGCCATCGGCCGCCGCGTGCTGGCGGCGCGGCCGTGGCCGTTGCTCTGGCCGACGCCTTCGATGGGCGTGCGGCTGGTCAAGAAGCTGCGCAGCACGCCCGAGTCGATGAGCACGGTGTCGCGCGCGGGCACGCCCTGGTCGTCGTAGCGGTAATGGCCGTTGAGCGAGATGTCGCCGAACTTCGCCTGGGTCGGGTCATCGCGCACCGTGATGAACTCGGGCAGGATGCGCACGCCGAGCTGGCCCTTGAACGTCTGCCCCTCGTTGTCATCGTTCTGCCGCTCGCCTTCGAGGCGATGGCCCACCGTCTCGTGGAAGAAGACGCCGGTCGCTTCGGGCTCCAGGATGGCCGGGCCGGTATACGGATCGGCCACCGGCGCCGCGCGCAGGGCGGCCAGATCGGCGACGGCCTGATCGACGATGGCGGTGAGCGCCTTCTCGTCGGGCAGCTCGTCGAACGTGCGGCCGTAGAGCGTGCGCCCCTGGTCGAGCAGCAGCCCGTCGGGCGCGCGGCTGATGACCTCAAACGACAACGAATACAGCACCTCTTCGCGCACGAGGCGCGTGCCTTCGCTGGTGACGAGCGAGATGCGGTTCTTGTCGGCGGAGATGCGCACGGTGCCTTCGAGCAGCGCGGCGTCGGCGCGGAAGCGACTGGAGAGGGCCCGCGCCAGCTTCACGAAGCGCGGGCGGTCGACCTCAAAGCGCGCGGGCGGGTCGATCGACTCGACCGGCTTTTCACGGCTGAAGCTGTCGACCTGCACCGTGCGCACCTCGGTGACGCGCTTGGCTTTTTTCTTCAGGTAGGTCGACAGCGCCTCTTTGTAGGCCTCGTCGGTCAGCAGCCAGAACGTGCCGCGCAGGGCTGCCGGGTCGTCGTCGAGCGGGGCGCGTCGGGTGGGCCGGAAGGTCTCGGCCTCGATGAACAGGATCTCATCGGCGCCGGGGTGGCTGTCGAAGGTGTAGTCGCCGACCCGCACGTCGACCGCGGCGTGGCGTTCGTGGCTGCGCTCGTCGGAGACCAGCGCGCCGAAGCGGGCCTCGACCGCCGTCGAGTCGTGCTCGACGAGGCGATAGCCAATGAAATAGGGGCGTTCGTACTCTTCGACCTGCAGGCGCTCGCGGTTGCGGTCAAGCTCGGCGCGCATGGCGTCGAGCAGGGCGACACGCTCGTCGGCGCGGGCGGCGTGAGCCAGCAGGGGCAGAACAAGGATGGACAGCGTCAGGGCGGCGCGCATGGGGACTCCGGGGAGCGGGCTGAGGGTATCGTGAAGCGGCCGCCGGCTCCAAAAAGGCGTGCGGCCGGGCCATCACTGGACCGACAACGCCTCGGGCTTTCGGTTCAGCCGCCCCGACAAGGCGCGCGCTTATTGGAACTGCGACTTCTCGGCCTTCCAGGGGCCGCCGTCGCTCTCGGAGTCGTCGTAACCCCACTGCCCCTCCATGAAGTTGCCGCCCTGCTTCAGCCGGAACCAGGCCCGGCCGCGCAGGGGCTGCACGGCGGCGATGGGGTTGCCGGGCTGCACCCACTCGATGCGCAGCAGGTCGCCTTCGACGCGGCCCTTCACGCGGCCGTTATGGTCGGGGCCGCGCGGGTGCTCGTAGGTGCCGGTGACGTCGTTGCCGTTCTGCACGAGCCGCATATCGCCGAACTCGGCGCTGTACCATTTGCCGCTGAGGTTCAGGCCGGGGATGGGCGGGCCCGGGCGCACGGTCGTGTCGGGGCCGGCGCTGCAGGCGAGGAAGAACGGGGCGGTGAGGGCGAAGCAGAGCGCGAGCATGAAGCGCATGGCGCACCTCCGGGGACGCAGGATTCGTTGACCCGGTTGTGGCAGCATCCCGGCCCCAAGATCAAGCTTCCCTGGAATTGCGCGTGCGCGCAGGACCGCACAGCGCGCTCACAGCGGTGGGCAAGTCCGTTGATTCCCCAAGTGCGCCGGACGCGGTGCCGCTGGCAAGGCCGAGAGCGGAGGCGATGCCGTCGCATCGTCGAGCATCAAGAACGCCGCCAGGGGCGTCGCGGACAAGCACGACGGAATCAACGGCGCAGCGCAGCGCTGTCAGGGCGCGGGGGGCAGCGCGCCCGGGTAGGCGAGGCTGTGGTCGAGCTCGAGGTGGGTCAGCTTCCAGATGCCGTCTTCAAGGCGGAAGTCGGCGGTGATGGCGGCGAAGAGCAGCACCTTCTCGTGCACGTCTTCGTTGAGCGCGCTGGGTGGGCGGACCGAGTTGGCGAACTTGAACGCGGCGGTCGCGTGCGTCTCGTCGATGAAGTCGACCAGGATGGCGCTGGGCAGCAGGTTGGCTTGGGCCTCGCGCATGATCGGACCGAACTCGCTGAGCACCTTCGACACGCCCTCGAACACCAGGGTGTCGCGCTGACCGCCTTCGCCGAAGTCGATGGCCACCATCACAAAGTCGTCGGCGAGCGCCGGCAGCAGGTCGTTGAGGTAGGCCGGGTCGCCGGAGTCGATCGCGGCGGCCAGGCGCATCAGCGTGCTCTGCATGTCTTCGCGGGCTTCGAGCATGCGGGTGTGGTCCCAGCGCGTGGCCGCGTCGGCTTCGAGCGTGGCGATGCGCGCGCGCAGGGTCGCTTCCATCACGTCGGCGCCGTCAAGGCGGTTGCGCAGGGCGGTGAGGTCGGCCTCGACCGCCTCGACGCGGGCGGCGACGGCGGGATCATGCCCGTGGCCGTCGTTTTCGTCGCAGCCGGCGGTGAAGCCGCCGAGCAGGGTGAACGCGATGAGCGTGGTCGTGGTGATGCGCAAAGCGGTCATGGTGCCACCTCCGAGGGATGCGGGTCTGGGTTGCGTCGGTCGGCTGCCTGTCGACCGGGATGGCTTCATGATGGGAATCGGGCGGGCGGCCGACCAGAGCGAATGCCGGGACGCCGTGTCTCGAATCTGGACCGTCACCCCGAAGAGTGCGTGAGCGTCGCTTTCAGGCAGGCGCCGATGACCTCGACAAACGTGGCGACGCGGGGGTCATGGCGCGATGAGGGCAGGAAGAGCGCGTGCACCGGAAACGAGGCGATGGGCTTTGGATCGAGGCGGATGAGCAGACCGGCTTCGACCGCCGGCTCGCCGACAAACGCGGGCAGCATGCCCATGCCGGCGCCGCCGGTGAGCGCGTCGGCGATGGCGAGGCGGTCATCGATGAGCACCGCGACCTCCGCCTGAACGCCCCGTGCGCGGCGCAAGAGCTGCGCGTCGCCGGGTGACGCGACCAACGGCACGGCGTCGAGCGGGCGGTCGCGCGCTTCTGGGGCGCCGTAGAGCGCCAGCGGCACGGCGGCCAGCTTGCGCGCGACCAGCTCCGAGTCGGGCAGCGCGCCGCCGCGCACGACCACGTCGATGGCGTCGCGCACGAGGTCGATGCGGTCGTTCTGCAGGCGCAGCTCAAGGCGCACCGCAGGCAGGCGTCGGCGGAACTCGGCGGCGACGCGGCCGGCGAGCATGCGGCCCATGGGCACTGGCATCGAGACGCGGATGCGGCCGGCGGGCGCGTCGGTGGTGACCGCGAGGTGGGCCTGCTCGGCCAGGGCGAGCAATTGCCGCGCATGCACGAGGAAGGCGCGCCCCGACTCGGTCAGCGCCGTGTGGCGCGTATTGCGCTCGACGAGGCGCCGACCGACGCGCTCTTCGAGCAGGGCGAGCCACCGACTGGCGGTGGCTTTGGGCACGCGCAGCTCACGGGCGGCGGCGGTGATCGAGCTCAGCTCGGCGACACGATCGAGCAGGCGCAGGTCGCGCAGGCTGATGTCTTCGAAGTCGCTCATGGGTCGTGCTCGGGCACGGCGACGCGCTGCAGGGCGGCCACGAGTCGGTGGTGCAGCGCGTGGCCGCCGCGCGTCGCTTCGACCTGGGCCCGCAACGGGGCGCCGAGCAGGGCCAGGTCGCCGAGCAGATCGAGCCATTTATGCCGGGCCGGCTCATCGGCGAGGCGTTGGCCTTCAGGGTTGAGGGGGCGGCCGTGGTCGTCGAAGACCAGCGTGTTGGATAGCCCGGCGCCGCGGGCCAGACCGGCGGCGCGCAGCGGATCGGCGTCGCGCGCGAAGCCGAAGGTGCGGGCGGCGGCGATGGTGGGCAGCGCGTCGACCGGGGCGGCGAAGCGCTGCACGCCGAGGGCGGGGAAGTTGATCTCAACCGCCAGCGACAGCGTCTGGGCCGGCGTGGCGCGGCACCAGCGCGCGCCGTCACGCACTTCAACGGGTTCGCGCAGCGTGAGGATCGTCCGCCGACCGGGCTGGTCGCAAGGCGCGATGGCCTGGACAAAGCGCGCGGCGCTGCCATCGAGCGCGGGCACCTCGCCGCCTTCGACCTCGATCGCCGCGTCGTCGATGCCCAGACCGTAGAGGGCGGCGAGCAGGTGTTCGACCGTGCGCACCGGGCCGCGCGCGGTGGCGAGCGTGGTGGCGTAGGCGGCGTCGATGACATGCCTGAGCGCGACCGGCGTGCCATTGAGGCACAGGCCGTGACCGGGCGGCGCCGGGCTCAGATGCGCGACGCAGGGCGCGCCCGAGTGCAGGCCGGGTCCGGCGCACGTCACCGCGGCGGCGAGGGTGCGTCGCATCAGGCCACGCGGCGCTGGAGTCGCGGGCCGCTCGCTGGCAACATGCGGAGCGTCTGTTGGCGACCGACCGGGGACTTGTCCATGCGCGCGCTCTTCCCTCTGCTCCTTCTTGCCTTCGCCGTGGGCTGCTCCAGCGGCGGCGGCGGCGGTGGCGACGATGGCAGCATCCACATCGGCGACGAAGACAGCGGCCCCATGGGCCCCGAGGTGGTCTGCAACGAGATGAGCCGCCGCGTCGAGGGCATCGAAGGGCCGCTCGACTGCGACGGCGAGCCGGCCTACGTCGAGGTGCTCGATCGCGGACGCCCGTACCACATCTTCACCTACGAGGCGAGCCATCCGCTGGCCACCGAGACGCAGGCGTTCCCCTGCGCGGCGTCGCAGGGCGCGACCATCGAAGCGCCCGACGTGGCCACCGAAGCGTGCAGCGTGGCCGGCGTGCGGCCGTGGCACTCAGTGCGCTGGCGCGACGCCGACAAGGCCTGCACCGCCATCGGCTGGCGCCTGTGCAGCAGCGAGGAGCTGGACCGGGCCTGTGGCGGCGAGTCGGGCTACGCCTATCCGTACGGCAATCAGTTCAGCGCCGGGCTGTGCAATGTGCGCGAGGCGTTCCTCGCCGCTGGGGCCGAGTTCAGCACCGAGGCGCCCACCGGCCACTTCGCCGATTGCGTGACGCAGACGGGCATCTTCGATCTGACCGGCAACCTCTGGGAGTGGAGCAACGACCGCGAGCCGATGGATCCCGACGCGCGGTCCTATCACAACGCGGGCTGGAAGACCGTCGCCGAGCGGCACCGCGACAGCGATCTGGTCTGCGGCACCCGCACCGCGCTCAACAACTTCACCGCGCCGTCGTTCGCCGGCCCCACCGTCGGCTTCCGCTGCTGCCGCGACGCGCCCTGACATGCGCGTCGAACTGCGCCTGCGGTGGCTCTGGCTGCCCGCTTCGCTGGCGATCGTCTTCCTGCTGCGCCATCACAAGCTCGCGCTCGTGGCCTATGTGGTCGCGGTGCTCCTCGGTTTGATCGTTTGGCTGGTCGTCCTGCCCCGGCGCGCGGCGCTGGCCGAGCGCACGTTTCATCGCGATGCGCTGCGCCGGCTGGCCGCCGAGGATCATGCCGGCGTCGAGGCGCTGGCGGCGCGGCAATGGCTGATTCGGCGCTTCGGTCGGCGCTTCGTGCTGCCCGACATGCTGGGGCTGGTGGCCACGGCGCGCGGCGACCACGAGGCGGCGCACCGGCATTATCTCGAAGCGCTGAAGCTGGCGCCGCCGGGCGATCGCGAGCGCATCGAGCTGAACCTGGCCGCCGCCGAGCTGGCGACCGGGCGCCTGGACGCGGCCGAGGGGCGTTATCGGGCCATCCTGGCGCGGCGGGCCGACTTGCAGCCGGCGTTGGCCAACCTGGGGCGCACGCTGCTGCGCAAGGGCGAAGAATTGGCCGAAGCGGCCGATCTGCTGGCGCGCGCTTTGGAGCGCGCCGATCGGCGCGAGGCGGGCGGTCTGCATCTGGCCCGCGCCGAGGCCCTGGCCCGCGCGGGGCGGCCGGGTTGGCGCTCGGCGCTCGACGCGGCCCAGACTGAAGAAGCGCTGGGACCGGGCGACGCCGAGCGCATCACCGCGCTGGCCTCGGCCCATGGCGCGCCGTCGGATTGATTCAGAAGGTGCCGACCAGCCCCGTGTGCAGCATGTGCTCGATGGGGAAGTCGCTGAACCGCCAATACTCGTAGTTCAGCTTCAGCTTCACCCCGCCGGTGGGGATGATGTTGAGCCCCGCGGTGCCGCGCAGCACGCCCGAGTCGGGGTCGTCGAGCGGGGCGCCGATGAGCGTGGGCCCGGCGCGCCGGAAGCCATCGACGCGCACCAGCCATTCGAGCGCGCGGCCGATGGGGCCGTCGAGCTGGCCGTAGAAGCCTTCGCGCTGCACGAAGAGATCGCGCAATCGCTGGCGGAACTGCTCGGGCGCGTCGGGGATGGCGGTGCGCCGCATCATCACCTCGCCGCGCACGTTGACCTGGTCGATGCGGGTGTAGAAGTCGATGCCGGCCAGCCAGTAGGCGAGGTCGCCTTCGTCGTCGTAGCGGCCGTACATGAAGCTGGCGCCGATGGCGAGCCAGCGCCAGAGCGCGACGGGCAGGTTGGGGAACGCCAGCGTGAGCCGGCCACCGGTCGCGGGCGTGCGGTTGTTGTCGGCGTAGTACACGTCGCGGCTGCGCACGAAGTCGAGGTCGGCGGTGACCGCGTCGCCCTTGAAACCCGAGACCGCGTAGACGTTGTAGGCCAGCTCGGCCAGCTCGCCGCGGAAGGTGCCGTACAGCTCGACGCCGTTGTCGGGGTAGGGCTCGGGCAGCACGCCCAGGTTGTACTCGCCGCGGCGCAGCATGCGGCCCATCTCGTAGGGCAGCGGTTTGGTCGCCGAGCGATGGTTGGCGGCGTCGTGGCGCAGGTAGAACTCGCCGAACGGCACCGGGAAGCGGCCGAAGCGCATGTTGAAGCGGTCTTCGACATACCAATCGACATAGGCCATGTCGGCGGTGAAGTCGTGGCAGCCGTAGCAGACCTTGGCGCTGGCGCTGACGCGGTCGGTCACGTCGGCGACCACCTTGAAGCTGGCCTCGGCGTTGAGGCCGCGCAGAGTGGCGCCCTGGACTTCGACGCGGTCGGAGAACAGCGTCGGGTGGTGCAGGTAGACGCTGCCGGCCACGTTCACGTCGCCGAGCAGGCCGGCGAAGACGAGCAGCGCGCCGATCATCGCTCGGTCTCCCGGTGGTGGAATTCGAGGAAGCTGGCGATGCGGCGCTGCTCGGCCTCGCTGATGCCGGCGCCGGGGTGGCGGGCCATGCGGCGCACATAGGCGTCCCAGCCGCCGTCGGCCACGCGCGCTTGCAGGGGCCGCTCCAGGTCGTGGCAGCGGCTGCAGCGCGTCTCGAAGATCTGGTAATTCGCTTGCTGGTCGGGCGGATAGCCCGAGGTGTCGACCCGGGTGCGGCCGGCCCCGCAGCCGAGCGAGAGCGCGGCGGCGAGCAGCCAGAGCGGCGGCCTCATGGCGGGGCTCCTTCGACGATCCAGTCGGACAAGAGCTGGCGCTCGGCGCCGGTGAGCGGCGGCTTGCCGCGGGGCATGCGCAGGCCGAACGGCGGGGAATCGGAGGTCTTGGCCATGATGATGCTGGCGCACGGGTTGCCCGGCACCACGTCGTCGGGCCCGCCGGTGGCGCCGCCTTCGAGCACGGCCTCGCGATTGTCGAGGTCGAGCCCGCCGAGCAGGCGCCCGATGCCGGCCGGGGTGGTGTGGCAACTGCACCGCGGGCGGAAGAGGCGGTCGCGCACGGTGATGTAGGAGACGGGCGTGTAGGGGTCGCTGTCTTCAATGTCGCAGGGCACCTGCTCGCCCGGGCCGGCGTCGCCGGCGACCCCGACCGGGATGCCGGCCTCAAACGGCGGCACCTGGGCGCGCTGCGGACCGATCTCGGGGTCAAGCTCGCCGCAGCCGAGCGTGGCCAGCGCCAGCAGGGCGAGCCACCTCATGGGGCCTCCATGCGCATCGGCACGGCGACCGCGATGTCGCCCGTATCGGGCCGGCGGCCGAGGCGCTTGACCCCGGTGAGCACCTGCCGACCGCAGCGCACGAGCACCGCGTCGCCCGAGCCGCCGAAGTCACCGAAGAAGCCGTCGGCGTCGATGACAAAGCTGACCTTGGCCTCGGCGCCGGCCGGGCGCGGCTCACCGGCGCTGGCGCAGCGGCGGATGGCCGGGAAGGCGTCCTGGATGGTGCGGCGGATGGCCCGGGTGCTGGCGCCGCCTTCGACCTCCAGCTCGCCGAAGACCAGGCGGGCCGGCGCCGCGGGCGGTGGCGGGGCGGCAACGGGCGGCGCGGCGGGCACGGGCA
>JAGQJJ010000148.1 GCA_020430675.1 Myxococcales bacterium | reverse complement strand
TCCCCCGCCGCGCGGCCGCGTCCCGCACACGGCCTGCGGCCAGTGAAGCACAGCCCCGTGCGTCAGGCCAGGACGCGCAGCCCGAGGGCCCGCTCACGGTCTCGCGCGCCGCGCCAGCACCTGCGAAGCGGTCAGGCCGCGCAGCCAGGTGCAGCGCGTCAGCCCGATCACCTCGCCCGCTTCGAGGGGGAAGACGCCCGGCGTGCGCGGTGGGTAATGGCTCCCGGCGCGCAGCTCGATGGCGCCCGGCCCGGCCCAGCGCAGGTGGGTGCGCGACAGGGTCGAGTCGGTCAGGCGCGTGTCGGCGTACAGCGCGTGCGTCGCCTGGCTCGTGCGGCTGGCACGGCCCACTGTCTCGTTGGGGGCGATGGTCAGGATGCGGCCGTCTTCGGGACCCGCGACCACCTCCAGCGCCAGCGCCGGGCCAAGCGGCGTGCCGGGCGCCCCACTGCCTTCGGTCTCCTCGTCGAAGCCGGGGCGCACGGGGCGCACGACGGGTCGCTCCAGGTCATCGAGCAGCACCCGCAGCGTCGGCTCGGCGTCGATCACCAGGGCATCCCAGAGCGCCTTGCGATCAAAGCGGGCCGGCAGGCGCGAGCCGAGCGCCAGCAAACGCGGCGTCGGCTGGGGCGCCATCGCTTCGGCCACGCGCGGCGCAAACGCGCCCAACAGGCCCTCGACATTACGGCGGCGCGCGCCGAGCTGAAAACGCAGCCGCGCCAGCTCGGTCACCGGCGGCCCGTCGATCAGCGCCAGCGCCAGATGCTCGACGCCCACATAGCCGCTGCCCGCCTGCCGCGCGTGCTCGTAGGCCGTTTGCAGCAGCGCCGCCGCGTCGGCGTCGGGCATGGGCCAGCCCGCCGGGCGGTCGACCCGCTGGATCATGGGGCCGGCGGTGTCATCGAGCGCCGGCAGCGTGCAGGTGAGCTGGTACCAGCGCGCGTCGGGGAAAGGCAGCGCCAGCGCCCGAACCGACCGCCGGCCGGCGGCGATGGCCTCGACCAGCGGTCGCGCATCGGCCAGCGCGGCGTACAGCCCGCTGTTGAACGCCCGCGCCGCGTCGAGCCCAAGCGGACCCCGCGCCGCCACGCAAGCCCGGGCCCCAGCGGCGATCACGCGATCGGGCAGATCATCGAGCGGCAGCGCGGTGGCATCCGCGCCCTCGCAGATCGAGACCACCACCAGGTCGGCCCGCTTGAGCACCGGCTGCAAGATATGGATCGCCGTGCCCGCCCCGTGCCCGGCGTCGTTGAGCAGCGCCAGCACATCGCGCGAGCGACGGCCGTGGCTGATCAGGTGCAGGATGAGCGCCTGCCCGTCGACGATGCGCTCGCCCGCCGGCGCCGCCGCCGAGCCGCCATGTTGCGTGCTGAGCCCCTCAAGGTGGCGCACCAGCGCCGCGGCGACCGACTCGGTGGGATCGGGCGCCCACCAGCGGGTGGCGATCGACGAGGCCGGCGTCGTGGCACGGCCCAGGCCACCGCGACCCAGACGGACCACGATCGCCTGCCCGTTCGCCTCCATCGGCGACTCATCGGCGTCGCTGGCCAGAAGCTCCCAGGGCAACGCCCGCACGGTGGGATCATCGGCGTCGAGCGCCAGGATCAGGGGCTCGCCGCGCGCCTGCGCCAGCCCCCGCGCCCGCCCGAAAGCCGCCGCCAGCCCCGGCGTCGCGGTCAGCACCGCCGCCAGCGCGCGGCCGGCCTGCTCTTCGCGGGTGGTGATGTCGGCGTCGCGCCCTGGCACCAGCAGCACCGGCAGGCGCTCCAGGTCGAGCGCGCGGGTCAGATCGGCCCGCAGGCGATGCACCCGCGCCGCGTCCAGGCGCGCCCGCGCGCGCGGCTCGTCGCGATGACCCAAGGCGAGCCGCCAACCGCCGCCTGCGGTGGCGTCGATCTGCAGATGAACCGGGATCGCCATGTCCGCTGGCCCTCGGTCGCTACGGTGCTCCTGTTCTATCACGGGGCTGGTCGGCTCGAACATTCCTACCCTCCATTTTGGCGACCGCATCGCGAGCGGTGCGCGCCGATGCCCCATCGAGCGCGACCAAGCGAGCGTTGCCCTCACATTCCTACTGGCAAATCGCCCGCTGTCCCCGAACGGCGCGCGTATTGAGCCCGCCGACCGGGCGTGCTACGCACACGAATGGCCCACGAGGGGAAGGCCCGATGACCCGCATTGATCAGTTCGAGAGCGTGTTCCGCGCCGCCGCAAAGCCGCGCTTTCAGCCGGCGCCCATCCAGCTCGGCCGCGTGCTGGTGGTCACCGATCTGGACGCCAGTGAAGGCGCGGCCTACACCGCGCGCGTTCGTGGCTTCCTGGCCGGGGTGACCGGCGCCGAAGCCATCGATTGGCGCGAGGTGCACGGCGAGGCGGACACCGTCGGCCACCTCTTGCAGCGCGTGCAGGACGAGGGCCCCGATCTGGTGGTCACCTATCGCAACCTGCACAGCGGCGCGTTTCGCTGGCCGCATACGCTCGGCGACCACGCCGAGGTGCTGACGCAGGTGACCAACGTGCCGGTGCTGCTGCTGCCGCGGCCTGACTTCGAGGGCGTCGATGCGCTGCTCGAAAACACCGACCGCGTCATGGTGCTGACCGACCACCTCTCGGGCGACGATCACCTGGTCCACTACGGCGTCGCCTTCGCCGCGCCCGGCGGCGTGCTCTTCCTGGTGCACGTCGAAGACAACCGCACCTTCGACCGCTACATCGAGATCATCTCGAAGATCCCCACCATCGACACCGACAACGCGCGCGCGACGATCGCCGATCGGCTGCTCAAGGAGGCGCAGGACTACGCCCAAAGCTGCGCCGACGCGCTCAAGGCCGCCGACGTGCCGCTCGAGGTGCGCATCGAGGTCACGCTGGGCCATCACCTGAGCGTGTTTCGCCGCCTGGTGCGCGACCACAAGATCGACCTGTTGGTCCTCAACACCAAAGACGACGACCAGCTCGCGATGCACGGGCTGGCCTATCCATTGGCCGTCGAGCTGCGCGACGTGCCGATGCTCATGCTCTGAGGCTGCGCATGTTCCCGCTGCTCATGAGCCGCGCCGCCGCGCCGCACGCCGTGTCGACGGGCGTCACCCTGCTCTTCGCCGGGCTTTTGGTCGGACTCATCTTGTGCCTGGCGCTCGAAGAGAGGCTGCACGCCAAGAAGTCGTTCATCGCCGGCGCCTTTGCGGTCGTCGCGGTGCTGCTCGCCGACTTCTTCGACCTCTTGCCCATCGGCCATGTGGTCAACATCTTTGGCGAAACCCTGCATCTGCCGCTTTACCTGCAAGGCGTCGACTGGGAGGTCATCGGCATCATCCTGGGTTCGTCGGTCTTTGTTGATGTCACCTCGCGCTCGGGCCTGTTCACCTGGATCGCCGTGCGGCTGACCAAGGCATCGGGCGGCGATCCGCGCAAGCTGCTGTGGCTGTATGGCGGCATGACCGTGCTGTTCAGCGCGGTGCTCAACAACGTCACCGCCATGATCATCGTCGGCTCGCTCACCGCGGTCAGCCTCGACAAGCTCGAACGCCGCGACAAGCTGCTCGGCTTCTTGTTGCTGGAAGGCTTGCTGACCAACGTCGGCGGCTTGCTGACGCTGATCAGCTCGGTGCCGAACATCATCGTCGGCACCGCCGCCGGCATCGGCTTCGCGCGTTTTTTTGTCATCGCCGCGCCCTATGTCGTGGTGGCGACCGCCGCCACGCTCTGGCTCGGCAGCCGGCAGTTTGGCATCGCCGGCCTCAAGACCGATCAAGAGCGTGCCCACGCCAAGGCATTGGTCGGTGGGTTTGATGAGAACGATGGCATCGAGAGCCCTGGCTTCTTCCGCTTCGCCGCGGTGATGACACTCGCCTTCATCGCGGTCATCGCCACGACCTCGGTGCTGCCTTATGTGCGCGACCTTGGCATGAGCTATGTGGCGCTGGCGTTCGCGGTGATCATGCTCGTGCGCTACAAGCACGAGGTCGACCAGTTCTACCGCGCCGTCGACTGGGATCTGCTGGGCTTCTTCGCCGCGCTGTTTGTGGTCATCAACGTGATGGAGCACGCGCAGGTGCTGGCGCTGATCGGCAAGGGCCTCGGCGCCATCCTTGGCCTCGGCGACCAGCTCGGCGGCGGCGCGATGCTGATCTCGGCGGCCGGGTTCAGCTCGGTCACCGACAACATCCCGCTCGCCGCCATGCTGGCCAAGATCCTGGGCGCGCTGGGCACGCCCGGCGAGTCATCGCTGTGGTGGTCGGTGATCTTCGGCGCCAACCTGGGCGGCAACCTGACGCCCATCGGCTCGGCCTCGACGCTGGTCGCGGTGACCATCATCCACAAGAACCGCCTGCCGATGAGCTTCGGTGCGTTTGTGAAGGCCGCCCTGCCCTACGCGCTGATGCAGCTCGTTCTGGCGACCGTCTACGTGCTGGTCTTCTTGACGTGAGGCTCAGCCCCGACCGACGGGCGGCGCGCTCTGCTTCCAGCCGTCGATCTCATCGAGGCGGCGGTACCACGCGGCGATATGCGGGAAGCCTTCAAACAGGCCGGCAAACGGCGCGTAGGTCATCGCCGAACCCAGCGACAGGTCAGCGATCGTGGGTTGGTCGCCGGTGAGGTAGCGCCGATGGGCCAGATGCGCGTCGAGGATGGCCGCGACCGGCTTGTAGCGCTCGGTGCGCGCCACGACCTCGGCCGGGTCGGTCGTGCCGCCGAGCATGGGCTTCAGCAGCTGCTCCATCACCACCGCCGCGGTGACCGGCGTCAGGGTGCCGACCTCCCAGAACATCCACTTCGCCGCCTCGGCGCGCACCGTGGCATCGGCCGGCCACAGCGCGGTGCCGAACTTCTCGGCCAGATAGAGCATGATCGCGTTCGACTCGAACAGCACGAGGTCGCCGTCGGTGAACGCCGGCACCTTGCCGTTGGGGTTGATCTTGCGGAACTCGGGGCCGTTCATCTCGCGCTTCATCATGTCGATGGCGACCAGCTCGACGTCGACGCCGAGGTGCTCGATGAGCGCGTAGACCTTGCGGCAGTTGTTCGAGAGGGGGTTGCCGTAGAGCTTCATCGGGACTCCTTTGATGTGGCCCGGCACGGGCACGCGGTCGGATGCCTGCCCATTCGGCCAGGATGCGCGGCCCGCGCGGATTGGCGTACTCGTACTCCACGCCTGTGCGGCGGGTACTCCAGAGCGAAGATGGCACAAGCGTTGCGAAGCTGGCGTGAAATTTGCGACAAAGGGCGACTTCGCGGCCCCCGCCCGGGCCAGCGTCGACAGGAGAAGGTCAGATGACCGCGCGCCATGCCCTCATCCCCGCCGCCGGCCGCGGGGCCCGACTCGACCGCCCCGGCACGCCGAAGCCGCTCGTCGACCTCGGCGGCGACCCCCTCATCCTTCGATTGCTTCGCCAGTTGGAACGCGCCGGCATCGAGCGCGCGACGATCGTGCTCGGCTATGCCGGCGACCAGATCGAGCGCGCCTTGACCCATGTGCCCGGCCTGAAGATGCACCTCGACTTCGTGCACCACCCGGGCTGGGAGGCGGGCCTCGCCAGCTCGGTGCTCGCCGGCCGGGCTCACCACGACAAACCCTTCGTCCTGGCCATGGCCGACCACCTCTTCGACGACAAGCTCATCGACCTGATCAGCTCGGCCCGGCCCTTGAGCGACGGCGTGATCGCGCTGGTCGACACCCACACCGCGAGCGTCTTTGACCTCGACGACGCGGTCAAGGTGCGCGGCGCGCTGGCGCCGACCGACCTCGGGCGCCATCTGCCCACCTACGACGCGGTCGATTGCGGCCTGCTGCTGGCCACGCCGGCGCTCTTCGACGCGCTGGTCAAGTCGGGCGGCGAAGACCTGACCGACGGGCTCAACCGGCTGGCGCGCGCTGGCAAGATGCGCGGGCTGCGCGTCGAGCCCGAGACCTGGGATGACATCGACACGCCCGCCGCGCTGGTGCACGCCGAGCTGCGCCTGCGGCGGGCCCGCCGCGCTTCGGTGCTGGCCGGCCCGGCCACCGGCCCGGCGGTCCCGGCGACCCATACCTTCACCACCGGCGCGCCGCGCGAGACCGAGGTCGTCGTGAAGCGCGGGCTGGTGCGCAACCCGGTCAACGCGGGCGTCATCCCCGCCGAGAGCGCCTCTTCGCCCGTCTTCGTGCTGACCGACGAGACCGTCAACGGGCTGTACGGCGACGCTTTCATCGAGCCCCTGCGCGCCGCCGGCTACGACGTGCATCGGCTGGTGATGGCCGACGGCGAAGAGTCGAAGACGCTGGCGAGCTATACGCACCTCGCCGAGCGCATCCTCGGCAAAGGCATCGACGAGCGATCGGTGCTCATCTCGCTCGGCGGCGGCGCGGTCTGCAACGTCTGCGGCCTGCTGGCCTCGACGCTGTACCGCGGCGTCGGGCTGGTGCATGTGCCGACCACGGTCATGGCGCAATGCGACGCCGCCATCAGCCACAAGCAGGGCGTCAACGGGAACCGCGGCAAGAACCTGATCGGCGCCTACTACGCACCGTTGCGCATCGTGGTCGACGTCGACGTGCTGGCCACCCTGCCTGACCCGGCCGTGCCCGATGGGCTCGCCGAAGTCATCAAGCATGGCATCGCGCAAGACGCCGAGCTGCTGAATCGGCTGCTCGAGCATCGCGGTGACATCCGCGATCCCGCCTTCCTCGAGTCGGTGATCCGCCGCAACATCGAGCTGAAATGCCGGGTGATGGCGATCGACCCGCAAGAGCATCACGAAGGCATGGTGCTCCAGTACGGCCACACCGTGGGCCACCCGGTCGAGTACCTGTCGGGCTATCGCCTCAGCCACGGGCAGGCGGTCGCGGTGGGCATGATGGTGGCCGGGCGCGTGGCCCGGCTGCTCGGCGCCTGCGATGACCGCGTGGTGGCGGTGACCGAGAGGGTCTTGCAGCAATACGGCCTGCCGACCCGGGTGCCCGATGGCATCCGCACGCCTGACATCCTGGAGGGGCTGCGCTTCAACAAGCGCTATCTCACCGAAGGCACCCGCATGGCGCTGGTCAAGGCGCCGGGCGAGCTCTGGTCGGTCGACGGCGAGCATGCCATCCCGGTGTCGGAGGCGGTCATCGCCGCCGCCGTCGACGCCTCGCGCGAGGTGCCCGGTCGTCAGGCGGTGAACGCATGAGGGCCCTGATCACCGGCGCGGGCAGCGGCATCGGCGAAGCCTTGGTGGCGCGCATGGCGGCCGCGGGCGATGAAGTCATCGCCGTGGGTCGTCGCGCCGAACCGCTGCTGGCATTGGCAAAGGCCCATGGCGACCGGGTCAGCGCCTTCCCGCTCGACGTGGCCGATGAAGCCGCCGTGACCGCGAAGCTGAGCGACGGGCCCGCCGTCGACGCGCTGATCCTCAACGCGGGCATCTGCCGCACCGCCAACGTCGACGATCCCGAGTCGGCGGCGATCTGGCGCGAGGTGATGGCCATCAACCTCGACGGTCCCTTCCATGTCATCCGCGCGGTGCTGCCACGCATGGCATCGGGCGGGCGCATCGTCGCGGTGTCATCGGGCCTCGGCAAGCTCGGGCGCGACGGCAAGGCGGCCTACGCGGCGTCGAAGCATGGCCTGCTCGGGCTGGTCAAATGCCTGGCCCATGAGCTGGCGCCGCGCGGCATCACGGTCAACGCCGTCTGCCCGGGCTGGGTCGACACCCCGATGGCCGAGCGCGATCTGGTCGAGACCGGCGACCCGGTCGCGGCCCGCGCCGCCGCCGAGGCGGCGATCCCCATCGGCCGCTTCGTGCAACCCGGCGAGGTCGCCGCGCTGATCGCGTGGCTTTGCAGCAAAGAGGCCGCCGCGGTGACCGGGCAGGCCTATAACATCAGCGGCGGCGAGTTCTTCGCGTGATGCCATGCTGCTGACCGTCGGGCACCTGACCCGCGATCGCTACCCCGAAGGCTTCGTGCCCGGCGGCGGGGTCTGGTACGCGGCCCATGCGTGGCGCGCCCTGGGCCATACGCCGCGGGTGCTGACCGCCGCCGCGCTTCCGGACGTGCCCGCCGAGCGCCCCGGCGATTGGCAGGTGGTCGCCGGCCCGATGACCACGACCTTC
>JAGQJJ010001493.1 GCA_020430675.1 Myxococcales bacterium | reverse complement strand
CTCGCGAAAGGCGCCGGCCGCCATCTGTTCGCGGAGGTCCTGGGCCGTGGCTGCGATGAGCCGGAAGCTGACGGGGACGGCCTTAGACGTGCCGAGCGGGACGACCGTCCGATCCTGCAGCACGCGCAACAGCTTCACCTGGAAGGCCGGGGACATGAAGCCCACCTCGTCCAGGAAGACGGTCCCCCCCGCGGCCTGTTGGAAGAGGCCCTGCCGGTCCTTCATGGCTCCCGTGAACGCGCCGCGGGCGTGGCCGAACAGCTCGGATTCCAACAAGGCATCGGGCAGGGCGGCGGTGTTCAGGGCGACGAAGGGACGATCGGCCATGGAGCTCTGCCGATGGATGGCCCGTGCGGCCAGCTCCTTCCCGGTACCGCTCTCCCCCGTGATCAGCACGGACATCGAGGTCGGAGCCACCTGGGCAATCTTGTGCAGGACCGGCTCCATGGCGCGGTCTCGGGCAACGAACTGCCCGCGCCGCAGGTCCTCGGCCCGGGCCGCGCGCAGCTGCTCGTCCAGCAAGGCTTCGCGGCCCA
>JAGQJJ010001492.1 GCA_020430675.1 Myxococcales bacterium | reverse complement strand
CGCCTGTCGAAGCGAACGCGGCCTGGACACCGGTTTTTGCGACTTTTGGTGATATTGAGATGGCGTTTGTGCCCGCTGGCTGCTTCACCATGGGGCACGACGAAGGCCGCCGCGATCAGCGCCCGGAACACGAAATCTGTTTTGATCAGCCATTCTGGATTGGGCGTTACGAGATCACCAATGCTGAATATGCTTCGTCCGGCGCTTTCGCCGGCGATCAACGCCCACGCGAAAATCTCACCTGGTTCGAGGCGCGCGATTTCTGTGCCGCACACGACCTGCGCCTGCCCACCGAAGCCGAGTGGGAGTACGCCGCTCGTGGCCCGGATAGTCTGCTCTATCCCTGGGGGAACGACCTGATCGAAGCGAATCTGGTCTTCGAGCGCAATAACAATGCTCAGACCGCCGATGTCGGCAGTATTCCGGCGGGCGTGTCCTGGGTTGGCGCGTTCGATATGGCGGGCAACGTCGCCGAGTGGACATCGTCGCTCTACGAAGCCTATCCATATGCCGCTGCCGATGGCCGCGAGAACCCCG
>JAGQJJ010001491.1 GCA_020430675.1 Myxococcales bacterium | reverse complement strand
AGCCCTCCAGGCAGCTGTCGATGATGCACTCGCCGGCCTCGCAGCCCGCGACGGCGTTGGCCAGGTCGCAGACCCGCCCGCAGCGACCGCAGTTGTCGGGGTCCTGCTGAACCTCGAAGTCCTCGTCCACCTGGCCATCGCAGTCGTCGTCAGCGCCGTTGCAGAGCTCGTCCACCGGGGCCTGGGGGCGGGCGCTGCACTCGGTGCCCGCGCCGTCCTGGGTGCAGACGAAGGCCCCGTTGGCGCGGCACGCCCCCTGCCCCTCGCTGCACGGCATGCCCAGGTTGTCGTGGCCCTCGTCGAGGCGGCCATCACAGTCGTCGTCGATGCCATTGCCGCACAAATCGCTGCCGGCGGGGTCGCCCGGCTGGACGTTGCAGGCCACCGCGTCGGGGCCCGCGCAGGCCCGGATGCCGGCGGCGGCGCAGGCGCCCGTGCCGACCATGCAGGCGTCGCCCAGGCCCTGGTCCTGGAACGTCTCGTCCACCTGGCCATCGCAGTCGTTGTCGACGGTGTCGCAGACCTCGGGGCCCCGGTT
>JAGQJJ010001490.1 GCA_020430675.1 Myxococcales bacterium | reverse complement strand
TAGGTCCCGACCCGGCGGCGTGCCACTTCGCCCAGGCCGACCCAGTCAAGCAGGCGGTCGTTGTCGAATAGCGGAGCGCGCTTCAGTCGGGCGTAGAAGGCCAGCACCTCCCGCCCCGTCATCGCGCCGTGGAACGCGACGCTCTCGGGCAGGAAGCCGATGCGGCGACGGATCTCCGCCCCGCTATGGCCAGCGGGATTCGCGCCGAACACGCGGATCACCCCCTCCTCCGGCCGGATCAGGCCGAGCGCCAGCTTCATCAGGGTCGTCTTGCCCGCGCCGTTATGGCCGATCAGCGCCACCGTCTCGCCCGGCTCCAGGGCCAGGGTCACCCCGCCCAGCGCCTCGAGCGCGCCGTAGCGCTTGACCGCGTCCTCGATGGCGACGACGGCGCTCACAGCGCACCCCGCACGGCCGGCGGCTTCATCAACGGCGCCGTGTCGATCACGCCGCCCGGTAATAGCGCGGGCAGCCGGGACTGGGCGAAGCGCAGGGCCTCGACCGCCGGGCTGTTCAGCAGCAGCTTCGCCTGGGGATG
>JAGQJJ010001489.1 GCA_020430675.1 Myxococcales bacterium | reverse complement strand
AGCGCCGTGCGCGGCAGCGCGTCCGAAAAGACGATGCGATCCGGCACCTTGTAGCGCGTCAGCCGGGCCCGGACGTGCGCCCGCAGGGCGGGGGCGTCCACCGATCCGTCGGCGACCACCAGCGCCGTCGGGCGGCTGCCCCAGCGACGGTCGGGCACGCCCACGACCGCGGCCGCGCGCACCGCGGGGTGCGCCTCGAGGGCCGCGGCGATCTCGGCCGGATCGAGGTTCACGCCGCCCGAGATGATCAGGCCGTCGGCGCGCCCATCGACGGTGACGCGGCCGTCGGCGTCGATCCGGCCCCGGTCGCCGGTCACCAGCCGGCCGCCCGGCGCCAGCGGGCCCTCGACCACCAACCGCCCGGCGTCGTTGCTCCGCACGCGCGCGAAGGGCAGGGGGGCGCCGACGTCGGGGCCGCCCTCGCCGGGCGCGGCGGTGCACACCTGCGAGGCCGTCTCGGTGAGGCCCCAGGTGGGGGCCACCGGCACGCCGAGGGCGCGGGCGCGGGCGTGCAGGGCGGGATCGAGCGGGCCGCCGCC
>JAGQJJ010001488.1 GCA_020430675.1 Myxococcales bacterium | reverse complement strand
TGTAGGCGTCCGCCAGCGCCTGCCCCCGGCGCACGAGCTGCACCGCGCCCGTGTCATCCGGCCGCAGGAACTGGCAGTGCTCGCTGGGCACGAAGGGCGTCACGCAGGCGCCGCCGCTGCAGGTCTGACCCGCGGGACACTGCCCCAGCGGATTCTCGGCGCTGCAGGCGCCGCTGTCGCGGCAGATGCCCAGGGCCGGCACGCAGTTGCCGCGCCCGTCGCACACGTCCCCGGCCGCGCAGACCGTGGGATCGTTGGTGCAGTCCTGCAGACAGAAGAAGTCGTCCTCGTTGTCGCCGATGGGCTGGCAGTAGGTGCCGCCGAGGAAGCCCGTGTGCCCGGCGCAGTCGGCGTCCTCGTCGCAGGCGCCGCACAGCCCCGTGGCCCCGCCACTGATCCCGCCGTCGCAGCGCGGCTGCACGGCGGCGTAGGTGACCCCGCTCTCGGGGTCGGTGAACTGCACGATCTCGCTGGTGTTCGGGTCGGCCTCCACCGCGTTGGGGCTGCCGGGCCGGAACACGTTGAGCTGATCGTTGAAC
>JAGQJJ010001487.1 GCA_020430675.1 Myxococcales bacterium | reverse complement strand
CTTGGTGGCGGCGACCAACCGCGACCTCAAGGGCATGGTCGCGGCGGGGGAGTTCCGTGAAGACCTCTATTTCCGCTTACAAGTGGTCGAGGTCACGGTGCCTCCATTGCGCCAACGAATTGGGGACATCCTTCCGCTGGCGAGGCATTTTCTCGACCAGGCAGCACGACAAATGCTCCCTGCCAAGCGTGGGGTGCCGACCTTCAGCGACGCTGCCGAGCTACGACTGCAAGGGCATGACTGGCCAGGCAATGTGCGCGAGCTGGAAAACTGCGTGCAACGCGCGCTGATCATTTGTTGCGGCTCCAGGATCCTGCCCTACCACCTCGGCCTGGATCCACGCATGCCAGGCGATGAAGAGAGCGGCACCGATTGCGGGGATTACGCCACGGCCAAGAGCCAAACCCTGGAACGCTTCCAGCGCGATTTCGTGATGCGAGCCTTGGAAAAATCGCGCGGCAATGTTTCTCAAGCGGCAGTGAGTTGCGGTCTCACCCGTGCGGCGTTTCAGAAGATCTTGCGGCAACTCAGCATTCGTC
>JAGQJJ010001486.1 GCA_020430675.1 Myxococcales bacterium | reverse complement strand
GATTGGCGCGCGCCTCCCGCGTCGACGGTCACGCCGAATCGCCGCGGCGCTGCATGCGCGCGAGCTTCTCGTACAGCGCGGTGCGGGAAATCCCCAACAGGCGCGCAGCCTTGGCCTTGGCCCCACCGGTGGCTGCCAATGCGGCCTGAATGGTCCGCGCCTCCGCCTCGGCCAGGGAGATCGCCGGCCAAGACGCCCCATCGACGCCACGTTCCGCACCTCGACTCGCCGGCAGGTCGAAGGCAGCGATTCGCTCCCCGTCGGCGAGGATCACCGCGCGCGAGATGACGTGGTGCAGCTCGCGCACGTTGCCCGGCCAGTCGTACTCGAGTAGCTCGCGGCGGGCTTCCGGCGCCAGCAACAGGCGACGCCCGGCGCGCTTGCTCTGCTCGGCGAGGAATGCATCGGCCAGCACCAGGATGTCCTCGCCGCGACTGCGCAGCGGTGGCGCGAGCACCTCGACGGCCGCCAGCCGGAAGTAGAGGTCTTCGCGGAATGCCTTCTGTTCGATCAGCGCCCGCAGGTCCTTGTGGGTCGCC
>JAGQJJ010001485.1 GCA_020430675.1 Myxococcales bacterium | reverse complement strand
CGGAGCGCCGTCGTCCACCAGGCCCACCAGCGCCTCTGGGCTCAGATGGCGGTGCTCCACCGCCTGCTCTCGAACGAGGGGGAGAGATGAAAGACGTCGGACAGCAGTCGACCGAGATCTCGGGGCTCAAGCACGCGATCCCCTACGTGCGACTGTTCAAGGGTCGGACCTTCGTGGTCAAGCTCGGGGGGGAGAGCCTCGCCGAGGAGAACGTGCTCCTCCCCTTCCTCGAACAGGTCGAGGTGCTGGGGCAGCTCGGCATCCACGTCGTCGTGGTGCACGGCGGCGGACCGCAGACGACCGCGCTCGCGGCGCGCCTCGGGCTCGAGACCCGCATGGTCGACGGCCGCCGGGTGACCGACGCGGCGACCCTCGAGGCGAGCGTCATGGCGCTCGCTGGGCAGGCGAACACGCGCGTCCTCTCGATCGCGCGGCGGGCGGGGCTCGCGGCGGTCGGGCTGACCGGCATCGACGGCGGCCTGCTCACCGCGCGGCGGCGCCCGCCGGTGACGGCGGCGAACGGCGATCGGGTCGACTAC
>JAGQJJ010001484.1 GCA_020430675.1 Myxococcales bacterium | reverse complement strand
TTGCCATAGATGCGGTTCCAGTCCTTCACGAAGTCGAGGGGGAAGAAGAACGGGATGTAGTGGATGACGCTGTCCACCTGGCCCCGGGGCTGCTTGCGGAAGTACGCCTCGTTGAACAGGCGGATGGTCGCCTTGTTCAGCAGCCAGGAGGGCCCGTCGACGGGCACGTGCATCAGGGGCGACAGGGCGTCGATGGCCTTGCCGACCATGCCGGGGTCGCCCTCGACGCCCGGCGGCGCGTGGCGGCCGCGCATCATGATGCCGCGGCCCAGGCCCTTGCCCCCCGTCACGCAGTCGATCCAGGTGACGGTGTGCGAGAAGTCGGCGCTCTCGGCGCTCACCCGGAAGAAGTCGTCCAGATCCTCGGTCCGCACGGCCTCTTGCACGATCCACGGCCCGGCCACCGGGCGCAGCGTCAGCTCCACCGTCAGGATGACGCCGGTGAGGCCCAGCCCACCGACCGTGGCCCAGAACAGCTCGGGCTCCAGGTCGGGTCCGCAGGCGACGATCTCGCCGGAGGCCGTCAGGATCTCGAGCTGG
>JAGQJJ010000147.1 GCA_020430675.1 Myxococcales bacterium | reverse complement strand
GGGCGTGGCCTTGGGGGATCGTCTCGGTTTCGCGTGCCATGGCGCCCCCTGTGCCCCAGATCGGCGCCCGGCGTCAACCCGTTCGCAGCGTCACCCGCCGCGGGCGGCGCGCAGCAGGGTGGGGCCGTCGAAGCCGCTCAGGATGTGGCCGCCGACGTCGAAGATGGGCACGCCGTTGGTGGAGACGCCGGCTTTCTGCGCTTTTTCGGCCAGCTCACGCGCCGCGCCCTGGTCCTTTTCGATGTCTTTCTCGACAAACGCGACGCCGTTCTCATGAAGGAAGGCCCGCGCCTTCTTGCACACACCGCACCACGAGGCCGAGTACATGGTCACCGGGGCCTGAGCCGGGGTCTTGGCGGCCTCGGCGAGCGCCTGCTCCAGCCCGGCGCGGGGCACGACGCGGCCGGGGAAGCGACCTTCCGGGCCCGGCACGCGCAGATCGAAGACCTGCACGAAGGCGCCGGCGTGGCGGTCTTCGGGCGAGCGGGTCAAGTCGATGACCTGCACCGCGGCGCGCGCGTCGGCGGGGATTTCGTCGAGCGTCGTTGCGTTGGCGAAGCCGTCTTCGGTGCGATAGCGGTAGAGCAGGCCTTCGCTCGTGGCCGAGACCGACAGCAGCGCCGGCGCTGCGGGCGCGTCGGGCGTCGGCTCGGCGGGCTTGTCGGGCGTGCACGCGCCAAGCAGCGCGGTCCACAGCAGCACAAACGTCCATCGCATCGGCCTCTCCGATCGTCCACTGCGCGGCTGCCAAGCTAAACAGCCATCGACCGCCGATCAATGCCCGGCATCAGAACAGGGTGTAGATGAAGGGCGCTGAGACCTGGGCGGCGGTGATGAGCAGGCCGAGCAGCACCAGCAGCAACAGGGCCAGCGAGAGGCCGGGGCGCGAGTCGACGATGCCGAGCAGGGCGATGTCGCGCAGCAGGCGCAGCGTCCAGTAGAGGCGTCGCATCAGTCGAGCTCGTAGCGTTCGCGCCAGTCGACCGCCTCGGTCCAGGCCGGTTGGTCGGCCTTGTCGAGCAGGCAGTCTTCGAGCACGAGGGTGTCGATGCCGCTGCGCATGAAGCAGATATAGGCATCTTCCGGGGTGCAGACGATGGGTTCGCTGCGCACGTTGAAGCTGGTGTTGACCAGGATGCCATGCCCGGTCAATGCCTTGAAGGCGCGCAAGATGGCATGCAGTCGCGGGTTGCGGATGCCATCGACCGTCTGCAGGCGGGCCGAGCCATCGACATGGGTGATCGCCGGCACCGTCGAGCGCGGAGTGTTGACCCATTCGACGAGCGGCGTGTCGGCGTCGCGCGCGCTGTCTTGCAGGCGGTGTTCGTCGCGAAGCGGGTCGACGAGCAGCATATAGGGCGAGTCTTCGATCGCGGCGAACCACCGCGCGGCGTCCTCGCGTAGCACGATGGGGGCAAAGGGCCGAAAACTCTCGCGAAACTTGGTGGCGCGGTTCAGGTGTGATTGCATGCGCACGCTGCGGGCGTCGGCCAGGATCGACCGGTTGCCGAGCGCGCGGGGGCCCCATTCCATGGCGCCTTGAAAGAGCCCGACGACGCGCTCTTGAGCCAGATGCTCGGCGATGGTCGCGGCGCGCTCGTCGGCGGCCATCACGCGGTGGGGGATGCCATTGGCATCGAGCCATTCGCGGATGGCATCGGAAGAGAACGCCGGGCCGAGGAGCGATCCCTTCAAGCGATCGGGCGCGTCACCAAGGGGGGGGCGGGGTTGCTCGCGGATGTGATGCCAGGCGTAGAGCGCGGCGCCCAGCGCGCCGCCAGCGTCGCCGGCGGCGGGCTGGATCCACAGGTCGTCGAAGAGGCCGCTGCGCCACAGGTGGCCGTTGGCGACGCAGTTGAGCGCGCAGCCGCCGGCGAGCACCAGGTGGCGCTTGCCGGTGAGCGAGCGGGCGGCGCGGGCCATGGCCAGGATGACCTCTTCGGTGACCACCTGGATCGAGCGCGCCAGATCCATCTCGCGGCGCGTGATCGGGCTCTCGGGGCGGCGCGCCGGGCCGTCGAAGAGCGCGGCGAAGCGGTCGTTGGTCATCTCGAAGCCACCGAGATAGCCGAAATAAGCCATGTCGAGGCGAAACGAGCCATCGGGGCGCAGGTCGATCAGATGGCTGCGGATGGCATCGACGTAGCGGGGCTCGCCATAGGGCGCGAGGCCCATCAGCTTGTATTCGCCGCTGTTGACCTTGAAGCCGCAGAAGCCGGTGAAGGCGCTGTAGAGCAGGCCGAGCGAGTGCGGGAAGCGCTGCTCGCGCAGCAGGCGCAGGCGGTGGCCCTCGCCGACGCCGATGGCGCTGGTCGTCCACTCGCCGACGCCGTCGATCGTCAGCGTGGCGGCGGCTTCGAAGGGCGACGGGTAGAAGGCGCTGGCGGCGTGCGAGAGGTGGTGCTCGCAGAACTCGACGCGGCGCGGGCGGCCGAAGCCCTCGGCGCTGAGGAAGCGTTCGAGGCGCGCGGCGCTCCAGGCTTTGTCGGCAAGCCAGGCGGGCACGCCCATCAAGAAGGCGCCGAGGCCGCGCGGCGCGATGGCGGCGTGGGTGGTGAGCAGGCGGGTGAGCTTGGTCAGCGGCTTCTCGTAGAAGACGAGCAGATCGAGTTCGCCGCGTTTCACGTCGCCATGGGTCAGGCACCAGCGGATGGCATCGAAGGGCAGGGCGGCGTCGCCTTTGACGCGGCTGAAGCGCTCCTGCTGGGCGGCGGCGATGATCTCGCCGTCGCGGATGAGCGCGGCGGCGCTGTCGTGGTAGAGGGCGCTGACGCCGAGGATATTCATTCTTCGCCCGCGAACCAGCGCCATGTCGACGTGCGGCGGATGAGGGCTTCGAGGTGCGTGGCGTAGAAGGCATGGCCGGCGCGCGAGAGGTGCACGGCGTCGTGGTAGAGCCCGGCGGGGTTGGCGGCGCGCTGGAACTCGATGACCGGGTAGTCGGCGGGCGTGGGCGCGATGGCATCGGCGAGGCGGTCGTAGAGGCCGTCGGCGGGCACATCGGGCTCGCCGATCGCCGAGCGGCGGCCGGGCAGCACCACAAAGCGCACCTCGGCGCCGGTGGCGCGCAGGCGGCGGGCCAGCTCGGCGTAGGCTTCGAGGCCGGCGGCGCCGCGGGCCTCGCGCTCTTCAAATGAAGGCGGCCCGAAGGCCATCTCGCGGAAGCGCCAGGTCAGGTGCCAGGCCACCTCGGTCAACGCAAGGCTCGGCGGCGAGGACGCGGGCAGATAGGGCGTCATCGAGAGGCGCGAGAGGGGGCGGAAGACGTCGCCGAGCGGCAGCGCCACCAGCACCAACTGCGCGTCGAAGGTGCCGCGCGTGGCGACGTAGCCCAGCTCGTGGAAGGGGCCCCAGCCGTTGACACCCATGTTGAGCACCTCGATCGGACGGCCGATGCGGGCCTGCAGGGCGCGGTGCAGGCGGCGGGCGTAGAGGTCGGGCTGGTCGATGTACGAGCCGCCGTAGAGCGTCGAGTCGCCGAGCATCAGGATGCGCAGGCCGCCAGCGGGGCGAGGGCCGAAGGGCGGGGCGCGCATGCCGGCGTTGTTGATGGAGATGGTGCCGCCGAGGCGGCGCACGCTCTGGTGGGGTGCGGGCAGGTAGCCGACCTGCACGTCGTCGAGGTAGAGCACCGGGTCGCCATATCCGGCGAGGCGCAGGCCGCCCTCGGCGAGCGCGAGTACCACGAGAGCCCCGACGAGGCGGGCGCGCCAGGGGTGCAGCGGCGCGCGGGGCTCGGGGGCAAACATCGTCGCAAACCAGCGGCGGGTGCGGGCGTCGGCGGCGCGGTCGACCCAGAAGCCCGGCGCGGGGCTGCGGCGCAGGCCCAGCGGGTCGTGGCCGACGAGCGCGGCGTACAGGCGCAGCACGGGGAACAGCGTGAAATACAACGGGATCAGCGTGAGGGCAGCCAGCAGGCGGCCCAGGCCGCGGCCCAGGGCGGCGAAGCTGCGGTCGATGGCGGCGCGGGCGGCGGGTGACGCGAGCGCGGCGCCGCTGAGCGCGATGGCCACGCCGCCGATGATCGCGGCGAGCAGGCGATGGCCGGTGAAATGGGCCAACGCGGCGGCGCTCAGGCCGAGGGCGAGCCGGATGACCGCGCCGGCCCGACCCGAGGTGGATCGCGCCGTCGAGGCGGGCAGCCAGGCGCCGGGGCGCAGGCGCTCGGGCGACAGGCCCGGCGTAGAGGGGTCGGCGGGGCTCAAGGCAGGAGCGGCACGAGGGCCACGCCGAGGCAGTGGCCGACGTCGACGTCATCGCCGATGTCGAGGCGGTGGAAGCCACCATCGCCGCCCGAGCCCACGCAGCGGGCGGGGCCGGCGCGGTCGCGTTGGGCGAGGGGGCAGCCGTCCCAGGTGGGCGAGCCGGCGGGCGGGCAGCTTCCGGGGGCGGCCCAGCCGAAGAAGACCGCGACCGATCGCGTGGCGGCGAAGGCGCGCGCCGGGCCACCGACGGCGATGCGATGCCAGCCCATGAGCACCTCCAGTTCAAGCCGCCTTGTTGTAGCCCGGCACCGCCGGTCATGGCGAGGCCCGGCGCGGGTTTTTGCTGGCCCGCGTGGCGCGCTGCGCTACAGTCGGCCCGTGCCGCTCGACCTCGACGAAGCTCGCATCGCCCTCGCTGCCGCCGCCGGCCGGCCATCACCGCCGCCGCATCTGCTGCTCGCCCGACACGCCGACCTTTGGCGCTACCGGCTGGGCGTGCCCCTCGATCCCATCGAAGCCGTCCTCGCCGTCGCGGTGCTCGACGACGACGCCCGCGGCCTGGCTGCGCTGCTGGTCGACACGGCTGCCGCCGCGTCGGCGCTGCCCGCGGCTTTGCTCGCGGTTGATGCAACGACGGCGGTGCGGGTCTTCCTCGGTTGCGCGGCCACGCTCGGCCCGCGCCTGCCGCCCGCGGTCGTGCGCGCGCAGGCCGTGCGGCAAGAGGAGCTGCTGCGGCGCTTTGCGGCCTTCAACGGCATCGCCTTGATCGTCGGCGGCAAGCCCGAGCCCACCGCGCGGTCGGCGCAGGTTCTCGAACGACTCGATTATCGCGTGGTGCGCATTCAGGAAGACGCCCTGGCGCGCGACCGAACGCTGATCGAAGCCCGCCGCGAAGCCCTGGCCCGCATCGCCAGCGGCGCCCCGCTCTGATGGCGGCCGGCGCCCTCGATCGCCTGCTGGGCTGGCTGACGCCGCGCGCACCGGCCGACGCCGAGCTGAGCGAAGCCGGTCTGCAGGTCGACGACGCCCTCGAAGCGCTGGTGCTGCGCGCCCTGGCCACGATGGGTCCGCTGGGGCCGATCGACCTCGCCGCCTTTGCCGCCTCCGAGCGCCCGCCCGAGGTCGCGACCGGCCTGCGCGCCGTGCGCGAGGCCATCGAGCGCCTTCGCACCCGCGCCTACGTGCGCGCCGGCGAGGGCAACCGCGTGGCGCTGAGCGAGTCGGTGACGCGGGCGTTCGCCCGGTTTCCGCGGATGGTCGATGCCATCGAAGGGCCGCCGCTTGACCTGCCCGCCGCCTGGACCGCGTTGGGTGGCCTCACCGAGTTGGCCGAAGTGATCCCCGCCACCGTGGCCGAAGCCATTGGTGGCGACGCGGACGACGTCACCGCGCTCGCTCGGCCGCTCGCCGACGTCTCGCTGCCCACGCGCGACTTGCTGAGCGGGCTGTTGCCCACGCTCGATCATCCTGCCATTCGCCCGCTGGTCGTGCGCGGCATCGAGCGGGCGACGATGCTCACCGAAGCGGCGGTCGGTCTGCGCCCATCGCGGGCCCAGGCGTTCGCCGCGTCGACCCTGACCCTCCTGGGCGCGGTCGCCGACGTGCTCACGGTCGATCGCCTGCGCGAGCAGCCCGCCCGCCGAGAAGAGCTGCTCCGTCGATGGGCCTGGCATGTCGGCTTGCCGATCAAGGCCGCCAGCGGCGAGGAGGTGCCGCTCGTGTCGGCCGCGCGGCTGGTGCGCCTCGATTACCGTCGCATTCTTGCCGACGAGCGCGCCCGCGGCATCGCCGACGAAGCGCGCCGCATTTCCGACGCGCTCATCGAAGCGGAGCGCGCGCGGCGGGCCGAGGCGGCGCGGGCCTACGCCTCGGGCGCCGCGAGTGAGCGGGCCGCTGCCCGATCCCTACGGCGCGGTCGTGCGCCGCCGCTACCTGCACCAGATGCTCGTGTTCGCCCCGGCCTTGCGCCGCTGGCGCCGCCAACTGCTCGCGCTGCGTCAGGGGCCGGTGCCGTCCCCGCTGGCGCCCACGCTCCGCTGGGCCTATGACCGTGTCCCGTTCTGGCAGCAACGCTTTCGGGCGCTGGGCGTCGGCCGCCACGAGCTGGCCGACCCCGCGATCTTCGCCGCCCTGCCGCCAACCACGCGTGCCGACCTGCAGGCGCATTTTCATGACCTTTGCGCCCGCGGCATCTCATCGGCCGAGCGCGCCGATGCCTATGACGGTCGAACGAGCGGCAGCACCGGCGAGCCGATCCGCTATCGGATGAGCGGCGCCGCCTATCACAGCTTCCTGGCCCTGGTCGACCTGGCGCTGAAGCTCTTTGGCGCGCCCCGCCGCCCGCGCCCCGGCGGCGGCGGCATCGCGCTGCTCGACGCCCTGGGCCATTCGCCCGAGTACGGCGCCTGGCTGCCGCTGTTTCACGGCACTCGCTTCGCCAAGATCACCATCGACCGGCCGGGCTGGCGCGATCGCCTGCGCGCCCTCGACCCCGCGGTCATCACCGGTGATCCCGACAGCCTCGCCGCGCTGCTCGACGCGCCGGTCGACCCCGGGTTGGTCATGAGCAGCGCCTTTGCCATGCCGCCCGGCCGCGCCGAAGCCCTGCGCGCGGCGCTTGGCTGTCCGGTCGTCGAGTACTACAGCGCCCAGGAGATCGGCCCGATGGCGCTCGCCCTGCCCGGCGATGACCTCGCGGTGCTGACCCCGTTCGTTCACCTTGAAGCGGCGCCTTTGGCCGACGGGGGCACGCAGCTTCTGGTGACCGACCTGCGCAACCCGCTCATGCCGCTGATCCGCTACGCCATCGGTGATCTGGGCCGCATCTCGCCCACGCGCGGGGGCCTGCTGCACGCGCCCCGCCTCAGCGACTTCACCGGCCGCGTCCCCCAGCGCTTCGCGCGCCCCGGCGGCGGCGCCTTCGATCCCGCCGGCCTCGCGCCAAGCCTGGCCCGCCTGCCCATCGAGCAGTACCGCCTGAGCCAGACCGCCACCGACCGCGCGACGCTGGAGTACCTCGCCGCGCGCCCGCTCACCGAGGCCGAGACCGGCGCGCTGACCGGGCGCCTCTCGGCCTTGGCCGACGCACCGATGCACCTGACGGCCCGCCGCGTCTTCGCGCCCCTCAACGCGCCCGGCGTCAAGCCGCGCCCCTTCGTGCCGCTCGGCGCCGCGTTTGACGTGCGCGCGCAGCAAAACCACGACGCGCCCGTCGCTGGCCGTCCGCACCGCGTCTATGTCGCCGTCACCAACGCCTGCAACCGCGCCTGCCCCTGGTGCAGCACGTTCAGCAGCCCCGAGCGCAGAACCTGGCTCAGCCTCGACGCCTTTGCCGCCGCGTTGCCGGCCGAGGGCGACTTCGAACTGCAACTCGAAGGCGGCGAACCCACTCTGCACCCGGAATTGCATCGTTTCATCGACCTGGCCCGCGCCACTGGGCGATGCCGCCACTCCATCCTATGCACCAACGGCGTCCGACTGCCCCGCCGGCCCGATGCCCTTCGCGCCTGGCTGGCCCGCTGGCCCCGCCCGCTGACGATCAAGGTCAGCGCCAACCACCACCTCATCGAACGCGACGCCACCCACCTCGACCGCCTGCGTGCGCTGGCCGACGTCGCGCCCGGCGAGGGCGTCGAGGTGGTCATCAACCTGCGCCGCCGCCGCGCGGGAGACGGCGACCAGTGGGTGCGCGCCGCGGTCGAGGCCGCCGGTCTCATGCCGTTGACCAATGACTTCTTCCTGCAACGCTATGGTCTCGCCGCCGATGACGATACGCTCGATCCGCCCTACCTCGCCGGCACCGACTTCACGTTGATCAACCCCGACGGCGCCGCCTTCGGCACCGACCTCGTCGCCCGCAGCGACGCGATGG
>JAGQJJ010001483.1 GCA_020430675.1 Myxococcales bacterium | reverse complement strand
AGCCGGTGAGACCGGTCGAGGTTTCAGCCATGATTCTCGCGATCGCTTCGATCTGCTGAGCGCCCAGTGGCTTGACTGTAACCATCGCCGAGCATTGTCGCTCACATCTTCACCGGAGTGTCAGCCATTGCGACACCCCTGTAGCCGAATCAGGCGTTCGCTTGAATGTGGGACAGAATGAGGAGCAGGCCCACACGTCAAATGATCAACGCCTTTGTTCACAGTTGTTTATGGCATTTGGTTGGCGGAGAGGGTGGGATTCGAACCCACGTGCCCTTTCGGACAAGACGCTTTCGAGGCGCCCCCGTTACGACCACTTCGGTACCTCTCCGCAGAGGGGGGAACGGCTGAACAGGATCGCACATTCTGCGGTGCGGCGGCAACTGCCATCCCTGACTCCTTGACTGGTGGCGAGGTCCTCGTCCGTTTGACAACTGACCATATTTTATGTCCATATGAACAGTAATGCTGGTCGATATTCAGTCGTCGCCGTTCGGGTCGATCACTCGAACGCGTGTGCTTCTGGCGCTAAGCCTCATG
>JAGQJJ010001482.1 GCA_020430675.1 Myxococcales bacterium | reverse complement strand
CACGTGCCCCGGGCGGGCTCGGCCCACCCCGACGAGCGGGGGCCCATGGCCTATGGCCGGGGGTCCGACGGCCACTTCCACCTCACCGTCGATGCCGAGGGGGATCTGTGGCAGCCCGACTGGCCGGTGATGCTGGTGCGGTGGTTCGATGCCGTCGCCTACGCCCGCTGGTTGGCCGAGACCACCGAGCTCCCCTGGCGCCTCCCCCAGGAGCTGGAGTGGGAGAAGGCCGCCCGCGGCGTGGATCGCCGGATCTTCCCCTGGGGAAATTATTGTGATCCCACCTGGTGCTGCATGCTGGAGAGCCACCCGCAGCGGCCCATGATCGCCTCCGTGGACGCCTTCGAGCACGACGAGAGCCCCTACGGCGTCCGGGGGATGGCGGGCAACGTGCGCGACTGGTGCCTCGACCGCTACCAGGCCGGGAGGCCCCCGACGAGCCCCTGCGTAGGCCCCCCCGACACGTCGCCGGGGCTGGAGAGCGATCCGCGCATCATCCGCGGGGGCTACTTCGGCGCGTCCGAGCCGGGGGTGCACTGC
>JAGQJJ010001481.1 GCA_020430675.1 Myxococcales bacterium | reverse complement strand
CTCCTCGTCTTCGGGAAGCGTCGCGCGCACGCTCCGCTCCTCGGCGAGCGGCGAGATCACGTCGACGACGTCGCGCACGAGGGCGTCGAGCTCCACCCGACGGCAGGACAGGCGAACGCGACCGGAGTCCATCGTGGCGAGATCGAGGATGTCGTCCACGATGCGCGTGAGGCGTCGCGACTCGTCGTAGATCACGCGGAGGAACCGATCCTGCGTTTCGGGGTCGGTCGCGCCCGGACTCGAGCGCAGCGTCTCCGCGTACGCGGTGATCGACGTCAGCGGCGTGCGCAGCTCGTGCGACACCGCGGCGATGAACTGCGACTTCAGGCGGTGGAGCTCGGAGATCTTCTCCTTCTCCTCGCGCAGCTCCTCCACATTGCGGATCCCGTGTCCGGTGTTGTCGAAGCTCTCGAGCGCCTGGCGGCCGAGCGCCGCCCAGCGACGGAGATCCTCCACCACGTCCATGCGATCGAGCCCGCACTCGAGCTGGGCCAGGAAGAAGCCGAGCGGGTGCGTCTTGTCCGCAGACGACAGCGGGAT
>JAGQJJ010001480.1 GCA_020430675.1 Myxococcales bacterium | reverse complement strand
CTCCTCGACGAGGTCGCACAAATATGCGGTGTCCTTGTGCCCCTCGGGACGCGCCACGACCAGCTGCGCGCCGATCACCAGCGGAACGAAGAGCTCCCACACCGAGACGTCGAAGGTGAAGGGCGTCTTCTGCAGGAAGACATCGGAGTCGTCGACGCCCAGGGCGGGCTTCATCCACTGCAGGCGGTTGGCGACGCCCTGGTGCGCGTTGACGACTCCCTTGGGCCGCCCGGTCGAGCCCGAGGTGTAGATCACGTACACGGCCGAGCTCGGGTGCAGCGCCGCGCTCGGGCGCTCCGAGGACTCCGTCGGATCGTCCGCGTCGGCCTCGAGCACCGCCGCCTCCGTCGCGCCGAGCTGGTCTCGGATCGCCGACTGCGTGACGATGACGCGTGCGCCGCTGTCGGAGAGCATGTAGGCCACGCGCTCGGGCGGATAGGTCGGGTCGATCGGGACGTACGCCCCGCCGGCCTTGAGCACGCCCAGGAGCGTCGCGACCAGCTCGATCGAGCGGAGCATGAACACGGCGACGCGGTCCTC
>JAGQJJ010001479.1 GCA_020430675.1 Myxococcales bacterium | reverse complement strand
CGCCGCGATCGTCGTCACCGAGGCCGACCTGCGCGACCCGCCGCCCGCGCCACCCAGCGAGCGCCGCGCCGACGATCTCGCCTATGTCATCTATACCTCGGGCTCGACCGGCCAGCCCAAAGGCGTCGCCGTCGAGCACCAGAGCGCGCTCAATACCCTCGACGACGTCTGCCGCACCTGGTCCATCGGCCCGGAGGACCGCGTCTTCGGCATCTCGTCGGCCAGCTTCGACCTCTCGGTCTTCGACGTCTTCGGCGCCCTCGGCGCCGGCGCCGCGTTGGTCCTGCCCGCCGCCGACGCGCGCCCTGATCCGGCGCGCTGGGCGGCGCAGATCGCCCGCCATCGGGTGACGATCTGGAACTCGGTGCCGGCGCTGATGGACCTGCTCGTGGCGCACGGCGCGCCCCTGCCCTCGCTGCGGCTGGTCATGCTCAGCGGCGACTGGATCCCGGTGCCCCTGCCCGACCGGGTGCGCGCGCTGGCCCCGCGCGCCCGACGCCTGAGCCTGGGCGGCGCGACCGAAGCGGCGATCTGGTCGGT
>JAGQJJ010001478.1 GCA_020430675.1 Myxococcales bacterium | reverse complement strand
TCAAAGATGCCATCGCCGAAGAGTTCGCACGCGACAAAGATATCGTCGCAATGGGCGAAGACATCGGTCTTCTCGGTGGCGCATGTGGTATTACTGAAGGCCTGCAAGAAAAGTTCGGCAAAGATCGCGTCTACGATATGCCGATCTCCGAAGCGGCAATCGTCGGCGTAGCCTGTGGCCTTTGTCTCAACGGCAAAAAAGCCATCGTCGAGATGCAGTTCATCGACTTCATCTCCTGCGGTTTTGACCAAATCGTCAATATGACGGCGACTTATCACTACCGCACGGCCGGGGAAGTCAATATCCCGATGGTCATCCGCGGCCCAGCTGGTGCATACGGTGGCGGCGCGCTTTATCACAGTCAAATGAATGAAGCCTGGTTTGCTCATTCCCCTGGTCTGAAAATCGTCTGCCCGAGCAACCCATACGATGCAAAAGGTTTGATGAAAGCGGCTATCCGCGATCCAAACCCAGTGATCTTCTACGAGATCAAGGATCTCTATCGCCGGCGCGACATTGAAATGGAACTGCCGGAAGAGGA
>JAGQJJ010001477.1 GCA_020430675.1 Myxococcales bacterium | reverse complement strand
GGTGGGCGTGGCCCTCGAGCGGAGCGCGGACCTGGTGGTGGCGCTGTGGGGCGTGATGGCGGCGGGGTGTGCCTTCGTTCCCCTCGACCCGCGGCATCCGGCGCGCCGGCTGTCGGCGGTAGTGGCCGACGCGGGTGTCGAGCTGCTGTTGACCGATCGGCACAACGCGCCGGTCTTCGAAGACTTCGCCGGCCGGCGGCTGGTCCTCGACGGCGACGACGGGTGGCAGCGACCTCCGGCCGGCGGGGCTCTACCCGCCATCGCCACCGGGTCGCTGGCCTACATCCTCTACACCTCGGGCTCGACGGGCCGGCCCAAGGGCGTCGAGATCAGCCACGGCTCGCTCATCGCCTTCCTCGACGCCATGAGCCGCCGCGTCGGGCTGGACGCTCGGGACACCCTGGCGGCGATCACCACCCTGTCCTTCGACATCTCGCTGCTCGAGATCTTCCTGCCGTTGATCCACGGCGCCCGGTTGCTGCTGCTCGACGCGGACACCGCCGCGGACCCCAGGGCCCTGGCACGCCGGCTCGAGGACGAG
>JAGQJJ010001476.1 GCA_020430675.1 Myxococcales bacterium | reverse complement strand
AGCTCTGGAGCCCCGCGTTCCTCGACGGGCCTCAGGACCCCGAGCTGAGCGTCCGCCCGCCCCCGCGCCCGCTCCCTCCGCCGCCGATCCTCCCCGCAGCGGCGCGGATCGCGGACGCGGGAGCGCCGAGCGACGGGGCCGACTACGCGCTCGAGGGCGAACTCGGCCGGGGCGGCATGGGGCAGGTGTTCGCCGCGCGCGACCGCGTCCTCCAGCGCAGCATCGCGCTCAAGCTGATGCGCCCGGACCTCCTCGCCGATCCGCAAGCCGCCGCCCGCTTCGTGGACGAGGCGCTCATCACGGGCCAGCTCGAGCACCCGAACATCGTGCCGGTCTACGACCTCGGCCGGACGACCGACGAGCGCCTGTTCATGGGCATGAAGCGCGTCCGCGGCGAAGAGCTCAAGGCGCTCCTCCGACGCGAGCCCGCGACCGACCCGGTCCGCCTCCAGCGCTACCTCGAGGTCTTGACCCGGGTCGCCGACGCGCTCTCGTTCGCCCACAGCGCCGGGATCGTGCATCGCGACCTGAAGCCCGACAAC
>JAGQJJ010001475.1 GCA_020430675.1 Myxococcales bacterium | reverse complement strand
CTGTATTAACCCTTATTTTCGCACCGGCATCCGATCCTCTTTTTTCGCCCGGCCCGCTTAATCCCCGCTTCCGATTGCCGGTCTGGTGGCTGGCGGGTGCACCGGAATGGTCCGGTCGGCCCGACCGAAATCGAGATTTGCTAGGGAGTACCATCATGGCAGTCATCAATACCAATATCAGCGCGCTCAAGGCATCGAACGCCTCGAACTCGGCCAACAAGATGCTCGGTACCGCGATGGAGCGCCTGTCGACCGGCAAGCGCATCAACAGCGCCAAGGACGATGCGGCCGGCATGGCCATCGCCACGAGCATGACCGCGCAGGTGCGCGGCATGAACCAGGCGATCCGCAATTCGAATGACGGCATCGCGCTGGCGCAGACCGCCGAAGGCGCCCTGAAGTTACCAACATGCTCCAGCGTGTGCGCGAACTGGCCGTCCAGTCGGCCTCGGGCACCTATCAGGACTCGACCGACCGCGTTTACATGCAGGCGGAAGTCGATGAGCTGACCGCTCAGATCGATCAGGTCATCACCAACA
>JAGQJJ010001474.1 GCA_020430675.1 Myxococcales bacterium | reverse complement strand
CGATGACACCATCAGCGCACAGGTCGGCATCGTTGGTGCCGTCGCAGGCATCGCCCAGATAGGGCCCGGCGTACTCGGTGTTGGCGATGGTCCAATCCTCGTCGGTGGCCCCATCGCAGTCGTCGTCCAAGCCGTTGCACGCCTCGACCGTGCCGTCGGTCAGGTCGTTGCAGACGGTGCCGTTCTGACCCTGGTTGCAGATGTAGACGCCTTCGACGCACAGATCGCTGTCGTCGCCGTCGCAGGCCTCGCCCAAGTGCCCGCCGTCGCCCTTGAAATCTTCGTCGACTTGGCCGTCGCAGTCGTCGTCGGCGCCGTTGCAGGCCTCGGATAGCGGGGCAATCAGCTGGCCGCAGGTGGTTTGGGTGGAGTCTTCGGGGTCGCAGATGACCTCGTCGTTGAGGCAGCTGTCACCACCGGCATTGCAGGCCGTGCCCAGCACTGCCGCGAAGTCCTCGTCGGCCTCGCCGTCGCAGTCGTTGTCTTGACCGTCGCACAGCTCGACCTTCGGGGTCCCGGTCTCGCGGCAAATCGTCGCGCCCG
>JAGQJJ010000146.1 GCA_020430675.1 Myxococcales bacterium | reverse complement strand
CGCCGCCCGACGGCGCGGCGCCCGACGTGGCGCCGGACGCCGCGCTCGACCTGGGCCCCGACGCCGCGCCCGACGCCGAACCGGACGCCGCGCCCGACGCCGAGGCCGATCAGGGCCCTGAGGTGCCGCTCATCCCCTATCGCGACGAGTGCGAGAACCTGACCGACACCCACTGCACCTATCCGTGGCCCACCGACCGCTGGCTCATCGAAGACGAGACCACCGTCACCGGCTTCCGCCTCGCCTACGACGGCCACGCCTTCCCGCCCAACGCGGCCGGCCAGTACATCGACGCCACGCCCTACGCGCGCTTCGACGGCTTCAGCCCGGCCAGCCAGCTCTTGATGCTCTTCCCCGCGGCCGCCGACCTGACCGGCTTCGACGGCCCCGACCGCGTCGATGACTCGCTGACCGATGACTTCCCGACCGTCGTGCTCGACCTGGAGACCGGCGAGCGCGTGCCGCACTGGATCGAAAACGACGCCCGCGCCGACGACCCCGAAGACACCGTGCTCTACATCCGTCCGGCGACCCGACTGCAACCGAACCACCGCTACGGCGTCGCCATCCGCAACCTGCACGACGCCGACGGCGCGTTGCTGCCCACCCCCGCCGGCTTCGCGGCCCTGCGCGACGACACCCCCTCGGGCGTGCCCGCCTTCGAGGCCCGCCGCGCGGGCTACGAGGATCTCTTCACCGCGCTGCAAACCGTGGGCTTCGCCCGCGAGAGCCTGCAGATGGCCTGGTGGTTCCACACCGAGTCGCGCGAATCGCTGCAAGACACGCTGCTCGCCATGCGCGACGACGCCGTCGAACGCCTCGGCCCGCGCGGCCTGGGCTGCACCGTCACCGAGGTCGAAGACGAACCCGACGCCCAGACCCTGCGCGTCGTGCGCGGCACCATCACCACCCCGTGGTACCTCGATCGCGGTACGCAGCCGGCGCAGATCGTCACCGATGACGAAGGCCGTCCGCAGTTTGTCGAGACCCGCGAGGTCGGTTTCACCGCCATCATCCCGCGTTCGGCCGCCGACGCGCCCGCGCGCCTCGTGCTCTTTGGCCACGGCCTCTTCGGCGACGCCGACGGCACCCTGGCCAACGGCCGCGTCCGCGAAGCCGCCAACCTGCTCGGCGGCGTCTTCGCCGGCACCGACTGGGCGGGCATGAGCAGCTCGGACCTCGGCTTCCTCGCCACCGCGCTCATCGACGTCTCGCGCTTCTGGTACCTGGGCGAGATGCTGCGCCAGGGCCATATCAACCACATCGCCCTGGCCCGCACGATGATCGGCCGCTGCACCGACGAGCCCGCCTTCCAGATCGACGATCGCCTCAGCTACGACCCCGAACAGCGCAATTTTTATGGCATCAGCCAGGGCTCGATCCTCGGCGGCGCGCTGATGGCCATCCACCCCGACATCACCACCAGCGTGCTCGCGGTGGGCGGGGCCGACTTCGGCTTCATGATCGAGCGCAGCATCCACTTCGACGCCCAGTTCCAGCGCCTGCTGACGCCCAATTACCCCCGCCGCGTCGACACCGCGCTGCTGATGGCGCTCAGCCAGCACACCTGGGATCGGGCCGAGACCGGCACTTGGATGGAGCGGCTCACCGACCCCGCCGAGGGCCGCCGCGTGCTCTATCTGATCGCCGAAAACGACGCCCAGGTGCCCAACCTGTCCTCGGCGCGCGCCGCCCGCCTGGGCCATCTGCCCGTGCTCTCGGTCAGCACGCTGCACCCGTGGGGCCTCGAAGTGGTCGACCCGCCCTATGCCGGCTCGGCCATGCTGGCGATGGACATCGGCGACCGCCCGACCCCGGCGGGCAACCTGTCGCCGCAGGTCGACGACGGCGGTCACTCCGGCGTGTCGTCGACGCCGGCCGCGATGCAGACGATGGGGCGTTTTGTGGAGACGGGCATCATCGACCCGCCCTGCGATCCGGTCTGCCGCTTCCGCGACTGACCGGACGCCGCGCCGCGATCAGCCGACCGGCGCCGGCCCGGCCGCGGCCACCTCGGCGGGCAGGCCCATCTCGGCGATCGCCTTCTGGAAGATGCCCGCCAGCTTGTTTGCCGCCGCCGCGTAGGCCGCTTTGTCTTGCCAAGCGCCGCGCGGATCGAGCAGCGCCGAATCCACGCCCGGCACCGACTTCGGCACGTAGTGCTTGAAGACCGGGTCATACCAGAAGTTGTCATCCGACAGGTCGATCTGGCCGTCGCGCACGGCGTTGATGATCGCCTTGCTCACCAGAATGTCGACCCGCTCGCGCCCCTCGCCGCTCGGCCCGATCCAGCCGGTGTTCACCAGCCAGACCTGCGTGCCGTGCACCTCCATCAACCGCGCCAGCAGATCGGTGTAGTGCTGGGGCTTCAGCGGCATGAAGGGCTTGCCGAAGAAGGCCGAGAACGTCGGCTGCGGCTCGGTGACGCCCTTCTCGGTGCCCGGCATCTTGCTGGTGAAGCCGCACGCGAAGTGGAACTTGCCGCCATCGACCGTCAGCCGGGCCAGCGGCGGCAGCACGCCGAAGCCGTCGGCCGTCAGGAAGGTGATGTTCTGCGGTGCCCGCGCCGCCCCGCTGGCCTTGGCCGTCTCGACATACGACAGGGGATAACCCACCCGGCCGTTCGCGGTGATGCGCGTATCGCTGTAATTGGCCACGCCGCGCTCATCGAAGGCCAGGTTCTCCGCCGTCGTGCCGTAGCGGATGGCGTCGAACGTCTCGGGCTCTTTGTCGCGGCGCAGGTTCTCGGTCTTGGCGTACTGCCCGCCCTCCATGTTGCTGACCACCGCCTCGGCGTCGGCCGCTTCGATCTCGATGACGATCTGATCATCAGCGACCGGGTGCCCGGTGTTCGACAACGTGGTCTTGCCCGTGCCCGAGAGCCCGGCGTGGATGGCGACCAGACCGCCGTCGCCCTCGCTGGCCCCGGCGTGCATCGTCAGCACCCCGCGCAGCGGCAGGCGGAAGTTCTGCACCGAGAAGATGGACTTCTTGATCTGCCCGTGGAAGGCGGTGCCGCCGATGATGGTCTGGTTCGCCGCCAGATCGGTGATGATGAACGGCTTGCCGTTGGTGCCATCGGCCGCCTCGGCCTCGACCTCGGGCGCGTGCAGGATCGTCCACTCGGGCTTGAAGCCGACCAGCTCGTCGTCGGTGGGCTCGATGAAGATGTTGCGCGCAAACAGCGCCGACGGCGCCCGGCCGGTGATGACCCGCACCGCCATGCGGCTCGCCGGGGTGCGGCCGCTCCAGGCGTCGGTCACGTACAGGTCGCCCGACGTGGAGAGCGAGGCGAGCACCCGCTTGCGCAGGCGCTGGTAGACCGCCGGCGCCAGGGGCAGGTTGTCGAACTGGCCCTTCTTGGGGTCGCCCCACGCGATCAGCTCATCGAGCGAGGCCCCGTCGAAGCGGGCCTGCTCATCGTGCACGTAGAACGAGCTCTTGGCCGCGCGGCCGAAATTCGGCGTGGTGTCCTGGTGCAGCGCCCCGCTGGCGAGCACCCTGGCCTGCCCGCGCTGCACCGCCGCCTGGTACAGCGCGTCGACCCCCAGGTTGCGGTAGACCATCCCGTTGGCTGTCAGATCGAACTCCGCGAGCAACGCGCGGTTGTCGGTGAATCGCTTCGCGTCGGTGATGGGCATGCCGGACCTCCGTGGCAGAAAGGCGCGCCGTTATAGCAAATACGATAGCAAGATGACCAGCGCCGCGGCCCGGGTTCGCCCGATGGGGGTGCCTGCGCGCGGCCGCCATGCCATGATGCGCCCGCCGATCGAGGAGGCGCCCATGTTCACCCTCGCTGACAAAGATCGCACCGCCGCCCTGGCCGCGGCGCTCGCCGCGCCCGCCGCGCCGGCAGAGCGCTGGCGCCACATCTCGCAGACGGTGCTGCGCCCGGAAGACCCGCTGATCACGCATCAGGCCCTCTTCGGGCGAGTCTTCGCCGGAACGCCGTCGCCCAATCCGGCGTGGACGCCCACCGCCGAAGACATCGCCGACACCCGCATTGGCCGGCTGGGCTGGACGTGGGCTGAAGCCCACCGGCGCTCGGTCGAGGCCCCCGAGACGTTCTGGCCGATCCTGCTCGACGCCCTGCGCATCCATCCCGAGACCCCGGCGCGCGCGGTGCTGGAAGGCGAGGGCGAAGAGGCCCGCTGGTTCCCCGGCATGCGCCTCAACGCCGCCGCCGCCGCGCTGTACGGTCGGGACGACGACCGCGACGCCGTCGTCTGGCAGGTTGAAGGCCAGCCGCTTCAGCGATGCGCGCTGGGCGATTTGCGAGACCGATCGGTCACGACCGCAAAATCATTGCTGAATCAAGGTTTCATGCCCGGCGACGCTTGGGCCGTTGCCATGCCGATGACCATCGAGTCAGTCGTGATCTACCTCGGCATCGTGCTCGCAGGCGGCGTCGTGATCAGCATCGCCGACAGTTTCTCGGCCAAAGAGATCGCCATGCGCCTCGACATCGCCGGGGCCAAAGGCATCTTCACGCAGGACGTCATCCCGCGCGGTGGCAAGAAGCTGCCGCTCTACGCCCGCGTGGTCGAAGCCGAGGCGCCGCGCGCCGTGGTGCTGCCCGCCGGCGAGGCCCTCGACGCCGCATTGCGCGACGGCGATCTGGCCTGGGCTGATTTTCTCGCCGGCGCCGGATCGGCGGCGTTCACCCCGCAGATCGCCGACGCCGAGGCGACCACCAACATCCTCTTCTCGTCGGGCACCACCGGCACGCCCAAGGCCATCCCCTGGACGCACCTGACCCCGATCAAGAGCGCCGCCGACGGCTTCGCCCACCACGACATCCAGCCCGGCCACGTGGTTGCGTGGCCCACCAACCTGGGCTGGATGATGGGCCCGTGGCTCATCTACGCCAGCCTGCTCAACGACGCGACCCTCGCGCTCTACGTGGGTGATCCGGGCAGCGCCGGCTTCAGCCAGTTTGTGCAGGCCGCCGGCGTGACGATGCTGGGCGTGGTGCCGAGCCTCGTGAAGACGTGGCGCGCCCGCGCCGCCACCACCGGCTGCGATTGGTCGGCCATCCGCTGCTTCAGCTCGACCGGCGAGGCCTCGAACCCCGTCGACATGCTCTGGCTGATGGCCCAGGCGCGCTACCGGCCGATCATCGAGTATTGCGGCGGCACCGAGATCGGCGGCGGCTACATCACCGGCTCGCGGCTGCAACCGCAGGCGCCGTCGACCTTCAGCACCCCCGCGATCGGCTGCCGTTTCTACCTGCTCGACGACGCCGGGCAGCCCGCCGAAGAGGGCGAGGTGGCGCTCATCGCCCCGCTGTTCGGCAGCTCGCAGCGCCTGCTCAACCGCGACCACCACGCCGCCTACTTCGCTGAGATGCCCCTGGGCCCGCACGGCGAGACCCTGCGCCGCCACGGCGACCGCATGGCCCATCTGGGCGGCGGTTATTACCGCGCGCAGGGCCGCGCCGACGACGCGATGAACCTGGGCGGCATCAAGATCAGCTCCGCTGAACTGGAGCGCGCGGTTGCTGGTGTGCCCGGGGTGCACGAGGTGGCCGCCATCGCGCACGATCCACCCGAAGGCGGCCCCAGTCAGCTGGTGCTGGTCGTGGTGCCGCGCGGCGAGCCGCCCACCCGCGAGGCCCTGCAACGCGCGGTGCGCGACGAGCTCAACCCCCTCTTCCGCGTGCACGATCTGTGGCTGATCGACGCCCTGCCGCGCACCGCATCCAACAAGGTGATGCGCCGCGTGCTCCGCAGCCGCTACGCCGATCGCCTGCGCGAAGCCGGGTCGTAACCGGCCTTTGCCGCGCAGCATCAAATGTGCCCGCGCGGTATTCGCGCACGCTGCGCGCATGATGTATGCTCGACGCCGCCGCGCTGACCGAGGGGCAGGATCTCCACCGAGGTGCGCGTCGTTGGCGCGGGCGCCACGCCCGAATCGGAGCAGAACCCGGACCCGATGAGCGAGCACGAAGCCGACGCCCATCGCGACCCGCGCGACAGCATGTCGCTGCGCATGACCTCTTCGCTGCCCGAGCTGGTGCTGCCCGACGCGGCCGCCTGGCGGGGGCTGTCGGAGCATCTGGAGCGGCGCGCGCAGTCCCAGAACACGCCGCTGGCCGCCGCCCGGCTGCACCATCAGCGTGGCCGCGTGCTGGCCGAGGAGCTGGCCGAGGTCAAGGGCGCCGCCGCCGCGTGGCAGGCCGCGCTCGACGCCATGCCCGGCTATCTGCCCGCCCTGCTGGCCTTGCGCGAGCACGCCGTCGCCACCGACGATCGCGTCCTCGCCGAACGGCTGACCGACGTCGATCTGCCCGCGCTGACCGAACAGCCCGACGCCGACCGGCGCGATGTCGCCGAGATGGCCGGCGCCTTCCTGCTCATCTGGCTCTTCCGCTGGACCGACGCCGCCCGCGCCGTCGCTGCGGTCGACATGCTCGAAGCGGTCGGCGATCCGCTCGGCCTGGCCGCGCGTCTGGCCCACCTCTGCCTCGACACCGAACAGCGCGCCAACCGCCTGCAACGCCGCCTCGACCACCTGCAAGGCCGCCACCGCGCCCCCGGGCTGGCCGAACTGGGCCGCTACCTCAGCAACGACCCCGACCACGCCGCCGAGGGCTGGCGCCTGCTGGCCGAAGCCGCCGAGCGCGATCCGGTCGCCGCGTGGTATCGCATCGAGCAGGCCATCCAGACGCGCGAGACCGGCGCTTTGGCCCGCGGGCTTGAGAGCCTGGGTCGCCTCTGCCCTGGCGTCGGCGCCGCCACGCTCATGTTTGTCGCCGCCGAGCTCTACGAGCTGGTGCTCGACGAGCCGGCGCGCGCCCAGGCGCTCTACGCCGAGGTGCACGGCGGCGGCCTGCGCGCTGCGGTGGCGCTCAAGCAGATCCTCACCGACGCGCGGCAGTTCGACGAAGACGCGATGGCCATGGCGGCCACGCTCTCCGAGCAGGCTGGCCACCTCGGCGATCCGCGCCTCGAAGCGGTGCTCTTCCTGCGCGGGGCTCAGCTCGCCGAGAAGGTCGAAGACCTCGAGCGGGCGCGCACCCAGGCCAAGAGCGCGCTCGATCGCTGGCCCGAAGACGAGCGCGCGCGGCATCTTCTCGAACGCATCCTGTGGCGCACCCGCCAGTGGCGCGCGCTGCGCAACCGGCTGACCGAAGACACCCGCAACGAGCTGGGCCGCCTGCTGCGCGCCGCGCTGCTCGAACACGCGCTCGACGAGCCCGCGGGCGCGCTCGGCGCGCTGGGCTCGGCCGAGGGCGAGATCCCCGAGCTGATGCACCTGCGCCCCCGCCAGCGCCTGGGCCGCCACCTGATGGCCAGCGGCACCCGCGGGGCCCAGGCCGCCGAGGCCAAGGTCCGCGCCTGGCAGTACGAGGCCACGCTGCTCGAAGTCGGCGACCGCCGCGGCGACCTCTACCTGTGCATCGCGCGCTTCTACCTGGCGCATACCCGGCAGTACGAGAAGGCGCTGACCTATCTCTTCTGGGTGCTCGACGGCGATCCCGGCCACCTGACCGCCATGTGCCTCATCGAGCACTGCTGCCGGCGCACCCGCCGCCTGCGGCCGCTGGTCGTGGTGCTGGAGCGCATGCTGCCGCTGCTCGATCGGCCCGAAGAGCGCGCCCCGCTGCGCCGCGAGCTGGCCGAGCTGCGCGAACAGCTCGGCGGGCCGGTCGACGTGGTGATCGAGCTGTTGCGCACGGCTCTCGACGAAGGCCCGGGCGATCCGGCGACGGTGTCGCACCTCGAACGCCTCTACACCGCGCAGGAGCGCCTCGACGAGCTGCGCGCCCTGTTCGAGGGCCAGCTTGAGCGCGCCGTGCGCGTCGAAGAGCGGGCGGCCATCGCGCTGCGCCTCGGCCCGCTGCTCAGCGAGCGCTTCGGCGACATCGAAGCCGCGCGCGGCCTCTACGCCCGCGCCCTCGACGAGAACCCCTCCGGCCCGCTGCGCGCCCAGCTCCTCTCGCGTCAGGCCGAGCTCGGCGAGGCCGAGTCGGGCGATGACTCGCTCGAAGTCGCCGGCCAGGCGGTCGACGTCTCGCTCGCCGCCGCCATGTCCGAGATGGCCTCGCCCGAGCTCTCGGGCGGCTTCGACTTCGGCGACG
>JAGQJJ010001473.1 GCA_020430675.1 Myxococcales bacterium | reverse complement strand
TCCAGCACCCGCAGCAGCACCGGGTCCAGGATGAGCCCGTGCTTGATGATCTCTCCGAAGCCCTCGATGAAGGAGCGCTTCGGCAGCGTGCGCAGCGTGTCCACGTCCGCGACGACCGCCGTGGGCTGGTGGAACGCGCCGACAAGGTTCTTCCCCGCCGGGAGGTCGACCGCGACCTTGCCGCCGATAGCGGCGTCGTTCATCGCGAGCACGGACGTCGGGACCTGCACGAGCGGCATACCGCGGAGGTAGGTCGCCGCCACGTGGCCGGCGAGGTCGCCGACGACGCCGCCGCCGAGGGCCACGATCACGTCACGCCGCTCCGCCTTCTCGGCGGCCAGCCAGCCGTAGAGCTCGTTCGCTACGCGGACGGTCTTGGACGCCTCGCCGCTGGGAATCACATAGGAGGCACCCGGGATGCCGGCGCTGCTCAGGGCGCGCGCGACGGTCTGCCCGTGCTGCTCGATCACGGAGGAATCGGAGACGAGGAAGACACGACGGCCCTCGAGGCCAACCTGCCGGAGCCGCTCGCCCAGGCGCGACA
>JAGQJJ010001472.1 GCA_020430675.1 Myxococcales bacterium | reverse complement strand
ACCTCAGCGGCCGGCGGGCCGCAGTCACCGCAGGCGTTCCGGGCGCCCTCGTCGACGGTGCCATCGCAGTCATCGTCGATGTCATTGCAGAGCTCGGCCAGGGCCGGGCCGCAGGCACCACAGGCGTTGCGCAGCCCCTCATCGACCTCCCCATCGCAGTCATCGTCGACGTCGTTGCACGCCTCCTCGGGGACATCGCCGCAGGCCCCGCAGGCATTCAGCACCGTCTCGTCCACGGTGCCATCGCAGTCATCATCGCGCCCGTTGCAGGTCTCTTCGGGGACGTCGCCGCAGCCGCCGCAGGCGTTCTGCACGCCCTCGTCGAGCATGCCATCGCAGTCATCATCCTTCTCATTGCACGTCTCGGGGACGCAGACCGGCGCGGGCTCGCAGAGCCCCGAGTCGGGGTTGCAGAGGTCGCCATTGCCACAGGCGATCTCGTTGCAGTCGGGGCGACACACGGCCGGCTCGTCGCGGCCATCGCACGCCCAGCCGCGGCGACAGCCGAGGTCGTCGCAGCGCGTCCGACACGACCCCCCGGACG
>JAGQJJ010001471.1 GCA_020430675.1 Myxococcales bacterium | reverse complement strand
GCGCAGGATGCCCTCCAGGCCGTCGGCCATGGTGGAGTCCGAGATGCCGAAGCTGGCGGTGAACCGAGGCACCTTGCTGTTGCGATCGAGGGCCTGCCTCAGGGCCGATCGGGCGCGGCCCGCCCACGCCAGGGCGGCCTGGGCGGGGGCGCCGGCCAGGACGACGGCGAACTCCTCGCCGCCCCAGCGCGACGCGATGTCCTCGCTGCGCGCCGTCTCCCGGATCACGTCCGCGAACAGCTTCAGGGCCTCGTCCCCGGCCAGGTGGCCGTAGGTGTCGTTGAGCTTCTTGAAGTGATCCAGATCCGCCATGATCAGCGCGAAGGGGGCCCTCCTGCGCATCAGCTCGTCCAGCCGTGACTCCAGGGCCCGCCGGTTGGCGAGGCCGGTGGCGGAGTCGGTGGCGGCCTGGAGCTGGGTGCGCTCAAAGGCCCGCACCACGCCGATGCGGGAGGCCCCATGAGCGCCGATGACCATGAGCTTCGCGACCTTGTCCGCGGAGAGCTCCTGGCGGGCCGGGCCGGCGGTGTGGAGGACGCCCAGGG
>JAGQJJ010001470.1 GCA_020430675.1 Myxococcales bacterium | reverse complement strand
CCCTGCGGCAGACCGTGGCCGATCTGTTGATCGCCGCCACACCGGAGCTGACGCCGTTTCTCCAGGACGGCAGCGAGGATCCGCCGCTGGCGCTGGGGTTGCGACCGGCACTACAGTGGCTCCAGCAGAGCGTTGGCCTCGGCGTCGCCGCGGCTGAGCAGCTGGTCGAGTATCTGGCCACCGCGCTGGTTGCCCTGCGCACCATGCCGACGCAACAGACGCTGGTCTTGGAGCGCTTCTTCGACGAGAGCGGCGGGATGCAGCTGGTGATCCACTCGCCCCACGGCGCGCGGCTCAATCGTGCCTGGGGCTTGGCGTTGCGCAAGCGCTTCTGCCGCAACTTCAACTTCGAGCTGCAGGCGGCGGCGACGGAAGACGCGATCGTGCTCTCCCTGGGCCACACCCACAGCTTTCCCCTCGACGACGTGTTCCACTTCCTCTCGGCCAACTCGGTGGAGTCGATCCTGGTCCAGGCGATGCTCGATGCGCCCGTGTTTACGACGCGCTGGCGCTGGACCACGAACATCAGCTTGGCGGTGTTGCGCTT
>JAGQJJ010001469.1 GCA_020430675.1 Myxococcales bacterium | reverse complement strand
CGCCAGGTCCAGGTGCCCCTCGTGTTCCAGACCGCGCACTGACGACGCGCCGTTGCCGGTCGCGGTGCCCTTTGGTACAAGCCAGATGTGAGCTTCATCGCACCCCTGCTGTTTGTCGCCCTGGCCGGCCCCCCTGAGATGGGGGCGCTGGTCATCGAGGGGGGCGCCCCCGGCACCCCCGTCACCGTGGATGGCCAGCCCGTCGGCGCCCTCCCGCTGCCCGGGCCGTGGACGCTGCCCGCCGGCGACCACGCCGTGCAGGTGGGCGACGCCCAGCACCGCGTGAAGGTGAGCGCCGGCCAGCGCGCCGAGCTGAACCTCGGCGGGGCGAAGGCCGCGCCTGGCAAGCCGGCCGCGCCGGTGCCGGTGGAGCCCGAGGTCATCGTCCGGCATGTGCCCGGCTTCCCGCTGGCCAAGGCGGGCTATGGGGCCGCCGGCCTCGGCGTCGCCCTGCTGGGCGCCGCGGTCTACTTCGGCCTCGACGCCGACGACCTGGCCAGCCAGGCCCGCGACCTGGATCGGCGCGACCCGTCCGTCAGCCGGGCCGA
>JAGQJJ010001468.1 GCA_020430675.1 Myxococcales bacterium | reverse complement strand
CGGGTGCGGCTGCCGAAGCGGTCGGCGTGGATCGTGCCGTGCCACCGCCCGAGCGCAAACGGGGTGACCGGCCCCAGCTCGGCCGCCAGCAGCCCGGTCAGCCGATGCGCCGGTCGATCGGGCAGCGGCGCGGCGGGCGAGGTGGTGAAGCGCGCGTCCTGACCGAGCCAGGTGCCTTCGAAGCGCACCGGCCCGAAGCCCAGCCGCAGCGCCAGCTCGACCCCGTCGACCGCCGCGGCGAAGTCGTCCCGGGCGCGGATGGTGAAGGCGTCGTCGGGCACGAACAGGATGAGGCGGTCGTAGCGCTGGGCGAAGACCATGGCGTCGAGCGTGGCCCGCAGGGCCCCCGCGGCGACCTCGACCGTCAGCCCCACGTCGCCGCCCCAGCCGTCCTCCGGCCGCAGCGTCGGGTCGCCCTCGATGCCCGGCCCGCGGATGTACAGCTCGTCGAAGCCCGGGTCGCGGAACAGCCGCCCGGTGTTGACCCGGGCCACGAGCGCCAGCGGCCCGGCGGCCGTGGCCCAGGCGAGGCCCAGCTTGGGCACCACGA
>JAGQJJ010001467.1 GCA_020430675.1 Myxococcales bacterium | reverse complement strand
CGGGAGGCGCTGGTTCTTGGCCGTCTTCGGCATCCCGGGATCGTTGATGTCATCGACTACGGCCATCTTGAGAACGGGTGGCCGTTCCTGATACTCGAGTTTGTCGAGGGAGGCGACCTGGAGGCGCTGTTGAACCGAAGTGGGCCGCTGTCACTGCAGGCAGGCCTCGACGTGCTGCTGCAACTCGCTCGAGTTCTAGAGTACGCCCATGCGCAAGGAGTCGTGCACCGCGACCTCAAGCCGGGCAACATACTGCTCCGGAGCGGCGATCACCGACTGGTCAAGGTGATCGACTTTGGTTTGGCAAAGCTGATGTCTGCTGAGATGCTGACGCGGCTCACGACGGACGGGCAGATCATGGGGTCGCCCCACTATATGGCGCCTGAGCAGGCGATGGGGCTCCCGGATATCTCCGGCGCGGCGGACATCTACGCACTCGCCGGCATTGCGTACGTGGTCATGTCCGGGCGGCCCGTGTTTGACAGCGACTCGCCGCTAGGGCTTGTGTTCGCGCAGGCGCGGCATCAACCTGAGCGCCTGGCACAACGAG
>JAGQJJ010001466.1 GCA_020430675.1 Myxococcales bacterium | reverse complement strand
CGACTGGGGCTACTGGCTGCCCTGACGGCTGGCTGGACAACCGCCGGATCCGCTGCTACTCCCTGCCGGTCTGCGTCGGCCGTGCCCCAGGGACTTGAAGCGCTTCCTCCTCCGATCGCTGCTCTTCGCCGTGCTGGCGGCCCTGGCCGTGGGCGGCTACGTGGGCTCCCGCGCCTGGCCCTGGCTGCACGCCCCCCTCGGGGCCGGGGGCAGCCGGTTCGTCACCATCCACGAGGGGGCCACGTTCCGCGCCGCGGTGGACGCCATGGTGCGCGCCCAGATCGTCAGCGAGCCCCTCATCTTCGAGTGGTACGGCCGCTACCGCGGCGCCGGCGCCCACATCAAGGCGGGCACGTACGAGGTGGACATGGGCCAGAACCCCATGGAACTCCTCGACAAACTGGAGTCGGGGGCCCTGCCGCGCCAGGCCCGGCTGACCATCCCCGAGGGCTGGAACCGCTGGCAGATCGCCGATCGCGTCGTCGCCCTGACGGGGGCCGATCGGGCCGACTTCCTGCGGCGCGTGGAGGCCGAGGACCTGGAGGGGCGGCTC
>JAGQJJ010001465.1 GCA_020430675.1 Myxococcales bacterium | reverse complement strand
GAACCGGGTCAGGCTGTCCATCATGCACAGCACTTTCTGGCCCTGGTCGCGGTAGTATTCCGCGAGAGTCAGCGTCAGATAGGCCGCCTGCCGCCGCATCAGGGCGCTTTCATCGGAGGTGGCGACGATGACCACGGCGCGCTTGATCCCCTCCTCGCCGAGATAGTCGGAGATGAACTCCTTCACCTCGCGGCCCCGTTCGCCTATGAGCCCGATGACAGCGACATCGGCGGCAGTATTGCGGGCGAGCATCGAGAGCAGGACCGACTTGCCCACGCCCGACCCGGCGAAGATGCCAAGCCTCTGTCCCTCACACACGGTGGTGAAGGTATTGAGCGACCGAACTCCAAGGTCCATGGGGTCGCCGACGCGTACCCTGTCGTGTGCCGCCAGCGGCGACGCTTTGAGCGGATAGGTATCGGGACCGTCGGGGATAGGTCCCATGCCGTCTATCGGTTCGCCGTTGGCATTGATGACGCGGCCGAGCCAGCCGCGCGAAGGCCGGACGCTACCGTCGTTACCGAGAAACCGTGCCTTGCAGCCGAGCCGGACA
>JAGQJJ010001464.1 GCA_020430675.1 Myxococcales bacterium | reverse complement strand
CGGCGCCGCCACCGCGCTGGCGGTCGACTTCCTGCGCGGCCGCGCCCAGGCCCGCGCGCCGTTCTTCGCCTGGGTGCACCTGTTCGACCCGCACCAGCCCTACGTGCTGCCGCCGGGCACCGCGACCACCGATGACAGCGACCTGGCGCGCTACCGGGCCGAGGTCATCTACACCGACCTGCAGATCGCCCGCCTCTTCCGCGCGCTCGAGACCACCGGCCTGCTCGACCGCACGATCGTCGTCGTCACCGCCGACCACGGCGACGAGTTCGGCGACCACGGCGGGCAGTACCACAGCACCTCGCTCTACGATGAGCTGATCCGCGTGCCGCTCATCGTGCGCGTGCCCGGCCTGCCGCCGCGCGTCGTCGACGAAGCCGTGTCATTGCTCGACATCGCGCCCACCGCCCTCGACCTGCTCGGCGTGCCCGCCCCGGCCACCTTCGAGGGCCGCAGCCTGAAGCCCTTGCTGCGCGGCGAACCCTTCGCCGCAAAAGCGGTGCACGCCGAGATCGCCTACAAGGACTTCCACCGCCAATACGCCCGCATCGAAG
>JAGQJJ010000145.1 GCA_020430675.1 Myxococcales bacterium | reverse complement strand
GCACTCGCGCAGCACGCGCGCGACGTCTTCGGGGGCCAACTCGCCGCCGAAGCCGCCATTGCCCTCGGGCGAGGCTTTGGCCGCGGCGTCGAGCGCGCTGGCGACCAGAAATGGCCGCAGAGCGATGAGGAGGCGCACGAGCTGCAAAGGGCGGTTGTCGGGCCGATTGGCGATGAACTGCGCACAGGCAGCGGCGGCGCCGCGCCAGTTCGGGTCGCATTTGTCCAGTGACTCGGCCATCGCCCGGGTGACCAGCGCACCGTCGGGCAGGTACCAGAGCGCTTCATAAAGGGCGAGATAGAAAGCAAAGACCGGGTCGCGTCCGCGGCCGGCGAGCTTCTTGTAAAGCGTGATGAACTGCGCTTCGTACCAGGGCCGCAGGTCGGTGTTGATCAGCAGGTCGTAGAGCAGGTTGAGCACGAAGTCGCAGCGCCCTTGCGTCGCCGCTTCGGCCAGTGCCGGGCAGTCCCAAAGGCGCGCCAGCTCGGTCAGCTCGGACCGCAGGAAGCGCGTGTGCTGCCGGGCGCGGATCAGCGTGTGCGGGTAGCGGATATGGTGGCCGACCTCGTGCGCGAGCAGGGCTTCGAGACAATGGCCGATGCCGAGCTGGTCGAGGCGGGCGCGGTCGACAAAGGTCTGACGTTCGGTGAGGTTGATATAGGCGATGGCCTGGCCGTCGGTGACCGCCTTGGGCGTCTTCAGCTCGATGGCGCTGCTCCAGCGCGCGCGCGCCGCCTGCCAGGCGCCCTCGAGCGTGTCCGCGGTCATGCGCCCATCCGCAAAACCTGCAGGTGGGTCGAGGCGGCGTCGACCAGGACCACCGCGCCGCTGGCGTCGGCGGCGATGGCGGCGGGCGCGATGGCCTCGATCTCGCCGAGCAGGCGCGTCTCATCGCCGGCCTGCCACCGAAGCTGGCGGTCGTCGAGGCGCACCCGCACCGCGCCCAGGGTCGCGTCGCGGCGGGCGTCCAGCGCGGGCGGCGGCGTGGGACCGGTGCACTCCAGCCGGTCGCCGACCAGCGCGAGGCCGAGCGCCACCGCGCGACGGCCGTCGAGCACCACGAAGCGGCCCTCGTCGAGCGCGGCGATGGCGGTGGGCACAAAGTCGGCGTCATGGGCGGACAGGTCCAAAACCGTCAGACCCGCGATGCGCTGCCAGCGCGCGGGCGTGGCGCGGCCGGCGATCAGGCCCTCGGCGATCAACGCCTGCTCGATGACCGCCTCGGGCGCTGCCGCCAGCGCCTTCGCCTGATCGTGCAGGCGCCACGCGATGCCATTGGCCGCGCGGCGGGCCTGGGGCGGCAGGTTCTCGCCCAGGTTGAACAGCGTCGCGGCCAGCGCGAGGCGCCGATCGGCGGCGCAGGCGGGCAGCGCCGCGGGCAGGATGTCGAGCCACAGCAAGGCAAAATAGCGGTCCGGGTAGTCGTCGGCGGCGCGCCAGGCATCGGATGACACCCCGAAGCGCCGCGTGGCCACTGAGTCGAGCATCAGCCGCCAGACGCCCTCGATCAGCGCCGCGTCGACCTCGCCCTGGCCTGCCAGCGCGCCGTAGAGCGGCACCAGCCCACGCTCATACAAATACGCGGCGACCGCCGGTCGGTAGGCGCTGCTGCGGGCCACCGTGTCAGCCAGCGCCGCTTCGAGCGCCGCGCGCAGCGACTCGACGGGCATCAGGCGTCCTCGGCGCGCGTCAGCCAGCGCAGATAGTTCTGGTAGCGCAGGTAGATGTATTTGAGGCGCACCAGGTCTTCGTAGACCGCAGCCGACAGCTCGCCGCCCTGGCACAGATCGGCGATGGCGCGCTCGACGTTGCGCAGCCGCTTCTCCACCTCGCTGCGGCCGACGCCTTCGAGGCCGGCGTCCAGCTCGGCGAGCAGCGCGCGGCCGGCGTCGTTCTGCTCGCGATCGGCGCGGTCGTATTGCGCCATCGCGCGGTCCCACATCTGGCGAATCCAGGCGACCTTGTCGCGCAGGTAGATCTGGTGGCGGTCGTCGGTGAAGAAGTCGCCACGCCGGTTGGCGCTGAGCTTCTCGTGCAGCACAAACGGCAGCACCTGGCGCACATCTTCGGCGGTGACCGCCTCGGCGCCGCGGAAGAAGGCGATGGCCTTGGCGAAGGTCATCACCGTCAGGTAGCTGCGCACGCTGAGGCCCTCGACCGTCTGCGAGCAGACGTGTTCGTGCTTGTCGAGCGGGCAGTCCTCGTTGCAGACGCTGTGCAACGCCACGCCAGCGAGCTTGAGGGTGTCTTTGCTCTTGGCCTCGAAGTCGGCCGAGGCGCGCTGGCAGAAGTCGAGGCTGCCGACGAAGAACTCCAGTCGCCGCAGGGCCGACGTCTCGAAGGGCACCGCGCGAATCGCGGCGCGCATGCGGTCCATCTCGGCTTCGCTGAAGATGATGTCGGCCGGCACCACATTGGCCGGATTGCTGTCGGCTTCGAGGCGTTCGAGCAGCTTGGGCAGGAAGCGGCTGTTGAACGTCATCGCGCGGATGGTGATGTCGATGCGGTCCTTGAGCGCTTCGATGACCTGGAAGGTGCCGCCGCCGGTGTCATCGTTGGCGGTCAGGAACCAGGCCCCCTGCCCCGCTTCGACCGTCTGTCCGAGCATCTCGGCGTAGCCCTCGGCCATCAGCGAGAGCAGCGCCGACTGCGTGCGCGTGGGGATGCGGTTGTACTCGTCGATGATCTTGACCCGCATCGTGATCCAGCGCCGCCAGGCGATGCGGATCTCATCCATCGTGCGCGCGGCCATCAGGTCGGAGGGCATCGGGTTGCCGAGCAGGTCGGCGATGGTGAGCTGCGGGTGCCCATGCTGCACCGCGCGCTGTACTTCGGCCTCGGCGTAGCCGGCGAGCAGGCCCATCAGCAGCGCGGTCGCCGTCTTGCCGCGGCCCGGACCACCGACGAGAAGCGCGCGGCGCCCAGCGGCGAAGGTCAAAAGCGGGAAGAGCACATAGCTCGACCACGCGGGGCCGGCCGGCAGCACAAAGGCGTCGCCGTTGGGAAAATCAAAGCGCCGGCCCTCTTCGGCGGCGAAGGCGACGTCGTAGTACGGCACGATGACCGCGTTGTTGACGATCCAGTAATAGGCCTGGCGCAGCTTGTCGGCGAGGCCCGGTCCGTCGCGGTCGCTCAGATGCAGCGTCAGCGAAGGGCTGACCTCGGCGCGCCCGGAGAGCAGGGCGGCGAAGCCCAGGCCGCCCGGCCCGAGGCCACTGGGGGTCTCGTCGCTCATCGTCTCAACTCGGCTTCCAGCGCCGCGGCCAGCGCGGCGCGCGCGGCGGGCGGTTGCAAGTGCAGCGGCGTATCGAGCGCCGTGCGCCAGTCGGGCGGCACACGCTCGGCGGGCAACTGCTCGCGGGCGGCGATCACGCGGTCGACGACCTCGGCGTAGCGGGCCATCGCGCGCTTCGTCTCGGCCACGGCCTCGGCGTATTCGGCCGGCAACCGCGCGCGCGCTTCGTCGACGCCCGCGGCGCCCTCGACCGCGCGCGCGCACTTTTCGTCGGGCACGTACAGGATTTGACCGCCATCCAGCGGGCGCACGGTGACGCGGTACCAACCGGCGATCTCGGTCGCCTCGGGGGCCAGCGCAGCGGCGTCGAACAGGGTCAGCGCGCCAAATTCGGCGACGCCGGGCCAGGCCCAGAGCCGCAGATCGCCCACAAACGCCAGCGGCGCGTCGGGGTGATGCAGCGTCGGCGGGGCGCCGTCGAGCACCGCCTGCAAAGCGAGCGGCCCCGGAAATCGCCAGAGCGTGCGCGGTGGGCTCATGCCCGCAGCATGCGCGAGCCGGGCCGTGGCGGCAATGCCTGCGATGCCGGCTTGATCCCGCGGCCCTTCCGGGGACAATGGGCCGATGCGCGTGCAATGCGTCCATTGCGAGGCCGACAACGAGGTCGAAGGCCTGGCCGCCGTCGAGGGCGGCTTTGGCTTCGCCTGCGCGACCTGCGCCCGGGTCTCGGTGCTGGCCCCAATCGCTGCATCAACGCCCGCGCCGACGCCAGCGCCGGCCGCCGCGAAGACCAGCACGCCCCCGCCGCGCGCGACGCCGCCACCCGACGAACGCCCGCCGCCGGGTCAGATCGAGTGCCCGAAGTGCAGCCTCTGGCAACCCGAGCGCACCCGCGCCTGCCGGCGCTGCGGGCTGGTCTTTGCCTTCGCCGCCACCGGCCGCGCGCGCCTTCCGGGCGATCCGCTGGCCGGCCACCCGCTCGCCGAACGCCTGCGCGCCGAGTGGACCCGTTTGCGCGAGAACCTGGACGACGAGGAGGGCCACCGCGCCTTCGTGCGCCTCTGCGCCGAGAACGACGCGCTCGAGTTCGCGGGGCAGTGCTATCGCCGGACCCACGGATTGCACGATGAGGATCCGCGCATCGCCGCCCACCGCCAGAAGGTCATGGTCGCGGCGATGAGCCGCGTCGGCCGCCTGGAGCAGCGCGCGACCGAAGAGACCCGCGCGCGCGTCCGCCAGCTCATCATGCTGACCGTCGCCGCCTTCATCCTGGCGGCTTTTGCCTTCGGTTATTACCTGCTGACTCGCTATCAGGTGCTGCGCCAGCATGATGGGTGACATCGAGCGACTTGGCCTCGCCGGCCGGGTGCGCGATGATGGCCCGGCGACGCCCGCCCGGCGCGCATGCCGAGGACGGCCCTGATGGTGCAGTTCAACCTTCAACGCCGTGAGCTGACCCTGAAGGTCGTCTATTACGGCCCGGCGCTCAGCGGCAAGACGACCAACCTGCAGGCGCTGCACAAGATGGCGCCGCGCCAGGGCGTCGGGCGGTTGATGACGCTCGAGACCCGCGACGACCGCACGCTTTTCTTCGACCTGCTGCCGGTGGTCTTCAAGAGCCGCTCGGGCTTCCAACTCAAGCTCAAGGTGCTGACCGTGCCCGGGCAGGTCATGCACAACAGCACGCGGCGCGTGGTGCTGCAGGGCGCCGACGCGGTGGCGTTCGTGGCCGACAGCCAGATCACCGAGACCGAGGCCAACAAAGAGTCGTTCCGCAACCTGCAGGAGAATCTGACCGCCAACGGTCTGCCGCCCGACCTGCCGCTGGTCATTCAGTTCAACAAACGTGATCTGCCCGGCATCCGCAGCGACTCGGAGCTGGCCGCGTTTGCGCGCCATCGCAAGACGCCGCTCTACAAGTCGATCGCCATCGAGGGCCTGGGCGTGCGCGAGACGCTGGAAGGGCTGCTCACCGTCGCCTGGGATGGCCTGGAGCAGCGCGTCGGGCTCGGTCAGAAGCTGCGCGTCGACCGCGACGCCTTCCTCGCCGAGGTTTTTCAGGACTGGGGCCCGCCCCAGTCGGTGATCGGGGGCTGAGATGACCGGTTCGATCATCGATCGCCCGCCGCTGTTCACCGAGCTGTTTGAGCCGGAGCTGCTCCAGGAGCTTTGCCAGCGCTTCTCGGGGCTGTACGACGTGGGCCTGCGCGCCTTCGACGCGGCGCACGCCCAGCTCGTGGATGTCTCGGCCGGACCCTCGTTGATGAACGAGCTGTTCCGCCACCCCGAGACAAAGCGCGCGCTGATCGACTTCATCTCGCGTCTCAAGCGCTTCGAGGTTGAGTCGGACGGCTTCGCGGTCCACTGCGACCCGGTCGCCGCGACGCGCTACCTGATCGTGCCGGTGGTCTACGAGTTCGAGGTGATCGGCAAGCTGATCTGCGGGCCGTACCGCAACGCGCAGGCGCAGCCGTTGACGGCCAGCCCGTTTGCGTCGCACTTCGACGTCAACGCCGTCGCCCGCCTGCGCACCGCGCTGCCGACCTATGATGATGACCGCCTGAGGGCGCTGCTCGGCCTGCTGACCGACGCCATCTCGACCGGCTGCCACGCGGGTTATCGCGCGCTGCTGACGAGCCATATGCACCTCGAGTCGATCACCGAGGCGTACAACGACCTTCAGGAAGCCAACCGGCAGCTTCGCGAGCGCAACGAAGCGCTGGCGGCCAACAACGCGCGGCTCAAGGAGCTCGACCAGCTCAAGAGCAACTTCCTCGCCACGGTCAGCCACGAGCTGCGCACGCCGCTGACGTCGGTCATCGGCTACAGCGAGATGTTGCTCGAAGGCCTCGCCGGTCCGCTCAACGACGAGCAGCGCGAGTACATCTCCACCATCATGGAGCGCGGCGAGAACCTGCTTCAGCTCATCGGCGGCATCCTCGACATCAGCAAGATCGAGCGCGGCGCGCAGACGCTCATCTGCGAGCGCATCACCGCCGACGCCCTGGTGGAGAGCGCGCTGTCAACGGTGCGCCCGCAGGCCCGCAAGGGCGAACTGACGCTGGTCGCCGATCTGGCCGCAGACCTGCCCGTGCTCTACGTCGACCGCTACAAGATTCGACAATCATTGGTGAATCTGCTGTCAAACGCGGTGAAGTTCACCCATCCCGGCGGCACGATCACCGTGCGCGTCAACCGCTGCCCGCGGCCGCGCGGCGCGCGCCCATCGGGGCCGAGCCGGCTCGACGCGGTGCGGTTTGCGGTGATCGACACCGGCGTCGGCCTGCCGCCCAATGAGCTGGAGAAGGTCTTCGAGGCGTTCTATCAGGTGGACAATACCTCGACCCGAAAGTACGGTGGCACCGGCCTGGGGCTGTCGATCGTGAAGAACTTCATCGAGGCGCATGGCGGCGAGGTCCGCGTGACGAGCGAACAAGGGGTCGGCTCGACCTTTGAGTTCATCGTGCCGATCGAACCCGACGCGCCGGAGTGACGGGTGGGCAGGTCGGACAAGCCTCCAAGTACCCGTGGTGAGCCCACGCCGCCCGAGCCGATCAGCGAAGCCGCGCTCATCGCCCGCATCGGCCGCGCCTTGGCCCGCGCCGGGCTGCCGGTCGCGCTCGACGACGACTGCGCCCATCTCACCGACGCCACGGCGCTCGTGACCACCGATACCCTCGTCGAAAGCGTGCACTTCGACCGCGCGCTCGATTCGCTGGAAGCCATCGGCGCTCAGGCGGCGGTCGTGAACCTCAGCGACCTCGCGGCCAGCGGTGGCGCGGCGGGGTGGCTGGTCTGGTCGCTCTGCCTGCCGCCGAGCTGGACGCCGCCGATGGTCGAGGCGCTGGCCGACGGCTTCGCGACCGTCGCGGCCAGACACGGCGCGCGCGTCGTCGGCGGCAACCTCAGCCGCATCACGGGCCCCGCGGTGATCGCGGTGACCGCCGGCGGCCCGCTCGTGGGCGACCGCCCCCTCACCCGCCGCGGCGCGCTGCCCGGCGACGCGCTCTACGTCACCGGCCCGCTCGGCGACGCGGCGCTCGGCTACGTGCAGGCCGACGCCGAGACGCGCGCCGCCCGCCACCGCTGGCGCCCGCATCTGGCCGAAGCCGCCGCGCTGGTGCGCTGGGGCCACGTGCACGCGGCGATGGATGTCTCGGACGGCCTGCTGCTCGACACCGCGCGCCTCTGCGCAGTCAGCGGCGTGGGCGCCGACATCAACTCGACCGCCGTGCCCGTCAGCGCGCTCTATCGCGCTCGGCTCGGCGATGACCGCAGACTGGCCATCAGCGGCGGTGAGGACTACGTGCTGCTCTTCGCCGCCCCAGCCGATCTGACGCCGCCGACCCCCGCCCATCGCGTCGGCCGCTGCACCGCCGCGCCCGGTCTGCGCGTTGACGGCCAGCCCCACGCCCCCCGGGGCCACGACCACTTCGCCGCGGGGATGTCCGCCTGATGGAGTACGCGGTCTTCTGCATTCTGCTGCTGGTCTCGGCCTTCTTCTCGGGCAGCGAGACGGCGCTCTTCAGCATCGGCAAGGTCGCCTTCGCGCGGCTGCAGCAGTCAGAGCGCCGCGTCGATCGCATGATCGCCGACCTGCTCGCTTCGCCACGCGACCTGCTGATCACGGTGCTGCTCGGCAATGAGCTGACCAATATCGCGCTGTCGATCACCAGCGCCTCGATCACCAGCCGATTCCTTCATGGCTACTCGCTGGTCACGCAGGCGGCGCTCTCGGCGGCGACGGTGGTGCCCTTGCTGCTGGTCTTCGGCGAGGTCACGCCCAAGACCTTCGCCGCCCAGCGCGCCGAGGGCCTGGCCCGAGCGGTTGCGCGGCCGCTGCGCCTGTT